>PWZC01000138.1 GCA_003567615.1 Gemmatimonadota bacterium
AGGGGGAAGGTGGGTTCTTCCGCCGCAGGGGGATCGCCCTTCCATGGCTTCCGGTTCTCGGCGTCGAAGGAGTACTTCCCTCCCAGCGGGGCGCCGTCGTCCATGAGGATGCCGGTCCGGCCCCGGACCTGGCGGTAGAAGGCGTCCATACGCCAGGGCGGATCCTGGCCGGCCCCCTGGACGAAGTCGTCGGCGTCGGTGAGCCACCCTTCGTGGGGGAGCATCTCCAGGAGACCCTCTTCCACCAGGGGAGCCAGGTCGACCCGGAGCTCCCGCTCCGCCGCCTCCATCATCCGGAGTCCGCCCAGCTCCTCGGCCACAGGGCGGAGGAGATCGGCGTACGAGGCCTGGCCCGTAAGGTGGCGTACCGCGACCCCACGCTCCGCCTGCTCCAGGGCGAAGTGACGGAGATTGGCCAGGATCAGCGCCAGCTTCTGCTTGTGGTAGCGGCGACGGCGGCCCTTCCAGGTGGTTTCCACCACCACGATCCCAAGACCCTCGGCCGGCTCCCGGGACAGGGGACCCAGATCGGCGGAGAGTTGGTCATAGGGAATGAAGAGCCAGCGGCGTCCGGCCGGGTCGGGGTTTTTCTGGGCGAGGCGGTGGGCAAAGGCGCTCACTTCGGGTCGAACTCCCGGCGGAGGTTCCGCTCCTCCATGGAGTTGAAGGTGGCCATGAGGCCCTGGTGGTAGCCCACCGGTTCGAGGCCGAAGGTTTCCTGCACCTTGGAGCTGTCGAAGCGGTAGTCGTGGTCGAACTGGTACATCATCTCCTCATTCTCCTGAATGACCCGGTTGAAGCGTCCCAGGATCTTGAGGAGCCATTTCGGCGTGACCTGGAAATCATAGGGCTGCCGGGCCGCCTCGCAGGCCAGGCGCACGAAGCCGCCTCCGGAGATGGGCTCGGGAGAGAGGACGTGCCACGTCGTCCCGAAGGCCTCCGGCGAGTTCCCCAGGAGCGCGGTGCAGCGTCCCGCGTCGGGGGTGAAGGTGAAGGTGTGGTAGGCCTTGGGGTTTCCGATCCAGCGGGGCCGCTTCCCCTTGCGCAGGCGTTCGACCACGAGGGCGTGGGTGAAGCTGTTTTCGGCCATGGGCCCGAAGAAGTCGGCGGCGCGGACGATCATGGCCTCCACCTGCTGGGCCGCCATGGCATCCAGGAGGGTGGTGGCGATGCGGGCTCGGACCTCCCCCTTCCGGCTGCAGGGGTTGAAGGGCGTCTCTTCGGTCATGGAGCCCTCCACCCGTCCGTAGGCGTAGACGTTGTCGAAGAAGACCAGGCGCACGCCGTGGCGGATGCACCCCTCCAGGACGTTGTCCATGACCCGGGGCCAGTCCCTCTCCCACACCTGGGCCTCATAGGGGAGCCCGGCGGTGAGGTAGGCCACCTGGCTTCCCTCCAGCGCCCGGGCCGTGCGGCCCGCGTCCAGGAGGTCGGCGGAGAAGAGCTCGTCGCTGCCGTTCACCTTTCCCGGCGAGCGGCTGACCTGGCGGATATGGTCGGTGTAGCGAGGGAGTTGGCGGGAGATCTCCCGGCCGATGACGCCGCCGGCGCCCAGGATGGTCTGCATGGGGGGTCGAGGGTGAGGGTGGGCGGTCGGCCCGGGCCTCACCACTCCAGGGTGAAGCCCACCGTGGGGAGGAGTCCGATCTGCTCCCGGGGCCGCAGGTTGTCGGGGAAGGCCGGATCTTCCGTGTACGTGAAGCCGAAGAGGTTCGTCCGATTGTAGACGTTCTGCACGTCCAGGTACACGCGTCCGGTGAGGCCGGCCAGGGACACCCGCCGGTCCAGACGGAGGTCCAGGCGATGGTACGCCGGAGTCCGCGCCTCGTTCAGTCGGTCCCGGTCAGGTACCCCGGCCCCGGTTCGAGGGAAGGCCTCGGCCGAGGCATCCCGGTCGAAGGGAGTGAAGGGGCGGCCGCTCACGATACGCCACCGGCTGCCCAACTCCCACCGGTCCCCGGGTCCGAAGCGGAGACCGCCGGTGAGGTCCACGGCGTGCCTCGCGTCCCACGCCGAGGGGCGGAACTGTCCGTCGGGCCCCTGGAATTCACTGCGGGACAGCGTGTAGCTCGCCAAAAGATAGCCTCGTCCGTCGGACTGGGCCTGGATGAAGACCTCTGCCCCCCGCGCCCGGCCCCGGGCGTCGCCCACCAGTGGCTCGGCTCCCACGAAGCCGAAGTCCCCGCCCTCGTTCTGAAGCACCACCCGGGGGTCCGCCGCAGAGCGTGGGAGGTTCCGGTACGGCTTGTGGAAGCCTTCCACGCTCACACGGACGACGTCCGACGGCGACCAGGCCGCGCCGGCCACGAAGTGTCGTGCCTCCTGGAAGGGGAGCCCCCGGTTCACCAACTCGTCATCCACCTCCACCGCCAGCGATAGGCGGGGCGGTGGCTGCAAGAAGCGGCCGGCCGAGGCGGTGAATTCCCAGTTCGGAACCGGGCCCCACGCCAGGCCCAGGCGGGGACTCACCTCAACCCCGCCGCCCAGGAGTTCGTGGGTATCGGCGCGGAGCCCGGCGGTGGCGGTGAGGCCCCGGGTTCCTGGACGGCCCTCCACCAGCGGTGCCGAGAGCTGGGCCCAGCCGGCACCGCTCCACCACCGCACCGTGTCCTGGAACTGAAGGGGGTCGGAGATGGGGCGACCGGGACCTCCGGCATCCAGGAAGTCGCTCCGGATCCCCTCCCGGGTGGCCTCGGCACCGAGCCCAAGGACGACCCGGGGAGCCAGACGCAGATCCGCATCCATGCGGATCCGGTTCTCCGCCTCCCAGGCGTCATTGGAGACCAGGAGCTCTTCGGTGTCGGCGTTCCGACCTTCGAAGAGAAAGCGGTCCATGGAGCGGGAGAGGGCCAGGCGCACCGTGCCTGCGTCCACCAGGCGGCGCCACACCACCCCGGTGGTGTAGCCCCACTGGTCGTTGTCCAGCACCCGGTTGGCGATCTCGGTGCCGGCAGGATCCCCGTCCTCCGGGGGGACCAGCTCCAGCTCGTCGATGGCGCCGAGCCCTACCACCGTGATGCGGTTCCGGTCGTCCAGGTCCCACTCGGCCCGGAGCTGGGTATCCCAGTAGGCCGGCCGGATGGGCAGATCCAGGAGCTGGAAGAGAAGCTGGAGGTAGGAGCGTCGGAGGCTGAAGAGGAGGCTGCCCCGGTCGCCGAGGGGACCATCCACAGTCACCCCCGCCTCCGAGGCCCCCACGGTGACGTCGCCGCGGAAGCGGTCTGACGAGCCGCTTCGGTTCCGGACCACCAGTACCGAGGACAGGGCGTCGCCATATCGGGCAGGAAAGCCGCCGGCGTAGAAGTCCGTGTCCTCGATGAACTCCACATTCAACAGACCCAACGCCCCCCCGCCCACCCCCTGGGTCTCGAAGTGGTTGATGCGAGGGATGCGGATCCCATCCAGCCAGTACGCGTTCTCGCCGGGGCCGCCCCCTCGCACCAGGAGGTCGTTGCGGTTGTCCACGCCCCCTACCACACCGGGAAGGGAGAGGAGTGTCCGGGAGATGTCGGTCTGCCCCCCGGCGGTTCGCCGGACCTCCTCGGCGCTGAGGCGGATGGTGGAGGTGGGGGCGTCGTCCCGGGTGACGATTCGGGAGGCTCTCACCTCGATCCCCTCCAGCTCCAGGGCCCGCTCCCGGAGCTCCAGGGTGATGGTCGTGGCTCGACCCAGGGTGACCCGGACGTCCGGGATCTCCAGCGTTTCGTACCCCAGGAGCCGGGC
>PWZC01000051.1 GCA_003567615.1 Gemmatimonadota bacterium
ACGCTGTTCTGGTTCAGCGGTCACCCCATCGTGTACTTCTGGCTTCTCCCGGCCTACGTCTCGTGGTACGTGATGGTGCCGAGGCACGCCGGAGGGAAGCTCTTCAGCGATCCGCTGACCCGGGTCGTCTTCATCATGTTCCTGCTCCTCTCCATCCCCACCGGTTTCCACCATCAGTACACGGATCCGGGAATCAGCGGAGGGATGAAGGCCATCCACGCCGGGCTCACCTTCGGAGTGTTCTTCCCCTCCCTGGTCACGGCCTTCTCCGTCATGTACGCGCTGGAGATCGGCGGTCGACGTCGAGGCGGCTCCGGGCTGGTGAACTGGTTCACCAAGCTCGACTGGAAGAACCCGGCCCTGGTGGCCCAACTCCTGGCCATGCTCAGCTTTACCCTGGGCGGCGCCACCGGCCTCATCAATGCCTCGTACAACCTCAACCAGGCCATCCACAATACGGCCTGGGTGCCGGGTCACTTCCACATGACGGTGGGATCCGCGGTCACCATGTCGTTCTTCGGCATCGCCTACTGGCTGGTGCCCTATCTCACCCGGCGCGAGCTGGTGGGGAAGGGGATGGCGATCCTCTCGTCGTGGGTCTACTTCATCGGCGTTCTGGTCATGGCTCGGGGCCTCATCTCCGGGGGACTCGACGGCATGCCGCGGCGCACCCTGATCATGGAGGCCCCCTATAGCAAGGAGGGATGGGAGCTGGCCGGTCTGCTTACCGGGCTGGGAGGCACCCTCATGTTCATCGGTGGTGCCCTCTTCTTCGCGGTGTTGGCGGGCACGGTCCTCTTCGGGAAGAAGACGGACGGGGAGGGTGATATCCCCTTCACCGTGACCCATGAGGCTCCGGCCGAGACGGGATGGGAGGTGAAACTGGACCGCTTCCGGTACTGGATCGTCGCCGCCCTGGTTCTGGTGCTCATCGCCTACGGGCCCTTCTTCGCTTCGTACCTCCCCGGGGCCTTCACCTCGCCTCCGTACCGGTTCTTCTGAGTCCGGGCAGGGACGTCGCCCACGGCGTCGGGAACCCGTACGGGGCTCCGTGTCGTATTAGGAGGACGGGGGGGTGGCGGTTTCCGCCCCCCCGTTTCCTTCAAGGGGTGAGGTGAAATGGCCGGGGAGCCCACAACGGGGCAACGGGACGACGGGACACGGGCAGGCCCCGGGGAGCGTCCCGGTCTGCGGGAGCGCCGGGCCCGGGAGCGGCGGATCTGGATCCGGGCAGGCGCTGCTTCGTTGGCCCTTCACCTGCTGGCCGTGCTGCTCTGGCCCTCCGGAGGGCTCCCCGACTCCCCCTTCTCCGCCGCCGGCGCCCGGGAACTGGATGAGGACCCGGCGCAGGGGGTCATGCGGGCAGTGTCCATGAGTGCGGCACCCACCGATCCCATCCAGCCCCCGCCGGTTCCCACCTTCGAACTGGATATCCCCGAGCCACCGGAGACGGAGCCGGATGCGAGCCCGGAGATCTCCCTGGATGAGCCGGAGGTTCCCGATCCGGCCGGCGGCTCCACGGTGGGATCGGACGACGAGGAGGTGCCCACGGGCATCCCGGGAGCCGACGGAGCGGGGGACGCGGGCACAGGCGACGAAGGATTGACACGGTTGGTGCCTCCCACACCTCGCGGGATGATCATCCCGCCCACGAATCGTGGACTGAGGGGCACCCAGGTGGAGGTGTGGGTCTTTGTGGACGAGGCGGGACGAGTGGTCCCGGATTCCACACGCCTGGAACCGCCCACCTCCGACCGGCGGTTCAATGATCAACTGGTCCGGGAGGCGGCCCAGTGGCTCTTCCAACCGGCCCGAAGGGGCAGTGAAGCCGTAGCCAGCTGGTTCCCCTATACTATCAGCATGTAGGGGCGATCTGCCCGCCCTCGTCCTCATCGACGCCCTTGTCACCTGCATCGACCCTCTCCCCAACCTGATCCCATGATCTCGGTTTCAAATCTTGCCATGGGTTTCGGTGGCCGAACCCTCTTCGCCGGCGCCTCCTTCCAGTTGAACCCGGGAGAGCGGTATGGGCTCGTGGGCGCCAATGGCTCCGGCAAGACCACCCTGCTCAAGATCCTGGCGGGTGAGATACCGCCCAGTGAGGGCGCGGTGGCCATTCCCGGCCGCCTCCGACTGGGGACGCTGAGGCAGGATCATTTCGCCTTTCGGGACGAGTCCATCCTGGATGTGGCACTCATGGGGAATCGGGAACTCTGGGACGCGTTGGTGGAACGGGAACGCATCCTGGCCCGGGCAGAGGAATCCTTCGACGCAGATGCCTATGCCCGGGTCGAGGAGGTGGTGCAGCTCCACGACGGGTACACCGCCGAGGCGCGAGCGGCTACCATTCTCGAAGGGTTGGGGATTCCCACGGAGGTACACCGGAATCCCATCTCCACCCTTTCCGGCGGCTTCAAGCTGCGGGTTCTCCTGGCGCAGGTGCTAGCGGGAAATCCCGACGTTCTCCTCCTGGACGAGCCCACGAACCACCTGGATCTCCTGACCATCCGCTGGTTGGAGGAGTTCCTGACCAACATCCGGGGGACTCTCGTGGTCATCTCCCACGACCACCGTTTCCTGGACAATGTGGCCACGCACATCCTGGATGTGGATTACGAGACGGTTCAGCTCTACCCGGGGGGCTACTCCGACTTCGTCACGGCCAAGACCGACGAGCGGGAGCGGCGAGAGAAGGAGATGGCCGGTCGGGAGAAGGAGATCGCCCATCACCGCCGTTTCGTGGACCGGTTCCGAGCCAAGGCCAGCAAGGCCCGGCAGGCCCAGAGCAAGCTCAAGCTCATTGAGAAGCGCGCCGGTGAGTTGGAGGACCTTCCGGAGAGCTCACGAAGCTATCCCACCTTCCGCTTCGAATCACAACGTCCCAGCGGGAAGGATGTGCTCAAGGTACGGGGCGTCCGGAAGTCCTTCGCTGACCGGGAGGTGTTACCAGGGGTGGACCTGGATGTGGCCCGAGGGGACCGTCTGGCGATCCTGGGACCCAACGGGATCGGGAAGTCCACCCTGCTGAAGATCCTGGTGGGTGACCTGGCCCCGGATGGGGGAGAGGTGGAGTGGGGCTATGAGACCCATCCCGGCTACTTTTCGCAGAACATCAGAGAGCGCTTCGGGGATCCGGATCAGACCGCCGAGGACTGGATCTGGCGCTACTGTCCCGGCAAGGACCGCGGATTCGTACGGGGGCATCTGGCCCTCATGCTCTTCTCCGGTGACGACGCCCTGCGCAAGGTCGGCACACTCTCCGGGGGGGAGGCGGCCCGCCTGGTCTTCAGCCGTCTGGCGTTGGAGCGGCCGAACATCCTCATCCTGGACGAGCCCACCAACCATCTGGACATGGAGGCCATCGAAGCCCTGGTGGAGGGGGTGGATGAATTCGAGGGAACGCTCATTTTCGTGTCCCACGACCGCTGGTTCGTGGAGCAACTGGCGACCCGGATCCTGGAAATCACCCCGGATGGGATCACGGATTACCGGGGAAGCTATGAGGAGTACGTGGAGCGCCGGGGGCACGACCATCTGGATGCCGAGAAGGTGGTGCTGAAGCAGAAGAGGGAAGAGGCGGATCGGCGTCGGACATCATCGAACGGGACCGGATCCCGGAGCGCCCGTCGTCGGGGGAGGGACGAGGCGGCTCATCGGAGTCGCCTGAAGGATCGGTCCAGGGAGGTCACAAAACTGGTCGATGAGGCCGAGGCCCGGATG
>PWZC01000462.1 GCA_003567615.1 Gemmatimonadota bacterium
CCGCCCAGGTTGCCCCATCCGCCACCGCCATACACATGGGCATCCGTATTGAGGATCTCGGCCCACCGACCTCCATGGGGGACCCCGATCCGATGATTCTCCCGCGGTACCGGCGTGAAGTTGAAGACCGCCAGAAGCGGCGCGGACTCCCCGCTGGGATCCCGTCGGAGGAACGCCAACACACTCTGCTCCCGATCGCTGGCATCAATCCAGTCGAAGCCGTCCGGGTCGAAGTCTCCCCGGTGCAGCGATGCGTCCCCACGGTACAATCGATTGAGGTCCCCCACCAGACGCTGGATTCCCCGGTGTCCGGGATCCTCCAGGAGGTGCCAGTCCACCCCGCCCTCGTGATTCCACTCGGACCACTGTCCGATCTCGCACCCCATGAACAGCAACTTCTTTCCCGGCTGGAAGAACTGCCAACTCAGCAGGAGGCGAAGATTCGCCCGCTTCTCCCAGTCATTCCCGGGCATCCGCCTCAGGAGAGAACCCTTCCCGTGCACCACTTCATCATGGGAGAGGGGGAGCATGAAGTTCTCATTGAAGGCGTAGAGCCCCCGGAACGTGAGCTCTTCCTGATGGTGTCGGCGATGGATGGAATCTCTGGAGATGTACTCGAGGGAGTCGTGCATCCAACCCATGTCCCACTTCATTCCGAATCCCAGGCCACCTACGTAGGTCGGACGCGACACCATGGGCCAGGCTGTGGATTCCTCGGCGATGGTGTGGACGTCGGGATGGGCCCCGTAGATCTCGGTATTCAGCCTTCGGAGGAAGTCGATGGCCTCCAGGTTTTCCCGTCCGCCGTACCGATTGGGGATCCACTCGCCGTCCTTTCGGGAGTAGTCCAGGTAGAGCATGGAGGCCACGGCATCGACGCGGATCCCGTCCACGTGGTAGTGGTCGAGCCAGAAGAGGGCGCTGCTCAGGAGGAAGGATCGGACCTCGTCGCGTCCGTAGTTGAAGATGGCGCTCTCCCAATCGGGGTGAAAACCCTGGCGGGGGTCCGAATGCTCGAAGAGATGGGTCCCGTCGAAGAAGCCGAGGCCGTGCTCATCGGTGGGAAAGTGGGACGGGACCCAGTCCAGGATGACCCCGATCCCCGCCTGATGCAGGGTGTCGACGAGGAACATGAAGTCCTGGGGGGACCCCTGGCGGCTGGACGGAGCGAAATACCCGGTGGTCTGGTATCCCCAGGATCCGTAGAACGGATGCTCCATGATGGGGAGGAGTTCCACATGGGTGAACCCCAGCTCCTTCACGTACTCGGCCAGCTCAGGTGCCAGTTCGCGGTAGCCTCGATACCTTCGAGGCTCCGAGGGGTCGCGGCGCCACGACGCCAGGTGCACCTCGTAGACCGAGATGGGCCCATCGGCGCCGGCTTCATGACCGCGGCTCTCCATCCAGTCCCCATCTTCCCAGTCATACTCCAGATCCCACACCACCGAAGCGGTGGCGGGGGGGGTCTCGTGGCGGAAGCCGTAGGGGTCGGCCTTCTGTACCGTGTAGCCGGCTACACGGGACTGGATGTGGTACTTGTAGACGCTTCCGCGGGTGGCGTCGGGGACGAACCCCTCCCAGATCCCCGAGCCGCCCCTGGCCTGGAGCGGATGTCGGTCCGGCGACCAGTCGTTGAAGTCGCCCACCACCGACACCGCTTCCGCATTGGGCGCCCACACGGCGAAGTGTACGCCGGGGCGGCGGGGATCCCCGGAGATCTGCGCCCCGAGCTTCTGGTAGAGCCGTAGATGGGACCCCTCGTTGAAGAGGTAGAGATCCTCCTCCGACAGGGGAGACGCCTCGGAAGTGGTTTCAGGCTCCCCGGGGGAGGGTTCCCGGGTGGGGGGGGTGGGCTGGGTCACGTCTGGACTCCTTTGATCAGGGACAACTTGTTCCGAAGGTGCTGGGCCGCGCCGGGGAAGACCGGATACGGATCCTGCCAGGCGCCGGGCCCGATCCAGGGTCCGTAGCGACGAAGCCACCGCCGGAGCCCGGGTGAAAGCTTCCAGGGGGAAACGTGCCCGTCGGCTCCAGTTCAAGTCGCCGGACGTCCCCGGCTCGTTCTGGGGACGATCTTCCAACCAGAGGTCTTCCAGATTCACCACCACCACGCCGGCGGGGCTCTTTCCCAACCAGGAGAGAACCCGTCTGAGGACGGCCAGGGGATCGGGCTCGGACCTCGCTTCCCATGCGGCGTCTCCATGAAAGGCCCGGAGGCCCGACCGGATCCCCTCTTCCCGCCACAGTGCCGCGAAGGGCGGGGTGTCGTGGGTTCCCACGCTGGCCACCGAACCCGGCGGGACCGGGCGCATGGCTCCGGGGTTCCTGCGGGAGAACTCGAAGGGCACCACGTACATACGGCGAAGCCCCCGCTGGTCCATTTCGGTTCGGATCTCCGGTGGAACCGTCCCCAGATCCTCACCGATCAGGATCGTCTCGTGGCGGTGGGATTCGAGAGCGAGGATGGCGTACAGCTCCTCCGCCGGGTACTGAACGTAGGCGCCCCGGGTCGCCGACTCTCCGGGTGGTACCCAGTAGAGCCGGTGAAGCCCCATGACATGATCGATCCTCAGGATCCGGGCGTGGGGGAGGAGACGACCCAGGATGCGGCGGAGATGCCCGTATCCCTCCCGGCGGGCGGCGTCCGGAAGGATGGGAGGCAGCCCCCAACTCTGGCCTTCTTCCTGCAAGCCGTCCGGTGGAGCACCGAGGGAGGCGCCCTCGGCGAAGAGGCCCGGATTGGCCCACAGGTCGTAGCCCGATGGGTGGGCACCAAGAGGGAGGTCCAGGTACAGGCCGGCTCCCTGGTTGGATCGAGGGAGAACCTCCTCCAACTGATGGACGAAGCGGAACTGGGCGTAGAGGTGGCGGCGAAACGCTACGGCGTCGGGGATGCTCTCGGGAATGCCCTGGGTCCGCCACGCGTCGGGCCAGCCGCGCCAGTCGCCCGCACCGGCCTCCACCACTCCCCGGAAGGCGGCGTATCGGGGAGCATCAGGGTAGCAGCGGAGGAACCGTCTGAAGTCGGTCTCGCCGAGCTCTTCGAGGCGGGCGGCTTCCGGAAGTGTCTGGGCCCACGCCTCGGATAGGTGATCCAGCAGGCGCCGCTGGAGACCCCAGGTTTCCCGGTACGGCACCCGCTCCCCTCCCCGGATCCGGGCCAGAAGGCCATCGGCTTCCGCCGAGGCCAGGAGTCGGCGGGCCTCCGGGGAGGCCTCCCATTCCGGAACCCGGGTCGGATCCAGGTACAGTTCATTCCAGAAGAGCCGGCTCACCGGGGCGTACGGGCTGGGCTCCAGTGGTTCGTCCAGAAATGCGGCCATGAGTGGAAGGGTGGCCACCGAGCTTCCGCCCTGCTTCTCGACCCATCGGAGGAGTTGCTCCAGGTCGGTAAGGTCGCCCACGCCCCGACTTCGCTCGGAGCCCAGGGCGTAAAGGGGGAGAAAGGCGCTCCACTGGGAGCGGGAGGTCCCATCGGCCCCGAAAACCCGGCTGGGAGCCACGATGAGAAGTCCGTCCGCCTCCCGGTCGCCTGAACCCCCATCCCGTCGACGGAGGTGGATCCGGTGGTAGCCCAGGGCCGGAGCCAAGGGAAGGGGAATCTCACCGCCGTGGACCCGGCTGGTGAACTCCACGGCTCCGGCGTCGCCTGCGCCGGTGTGCTCGAGACGCACGTCCACCCTCTCGCCGGAGCCGAGCC
>PWZC01000429.1 GCA_003567615.1 Gemmatimonadota bacterium
AGCGGACATCTACGCACTGGGGATGCTGCTCTACGAGCTGCTACAGGGGCGGTTGCCGTACAGCGGGAGTGCGGAGCGGATCAAAGAGAAGAAGCGGGACGAGAAGCTCAGGATCCGGAGACCCGAGGGCCCGGCGCGGCTGGCGGAGTTGGCGATGCGCTGCCTGAGCCGGGAAGAGGGGGCGCGCCCGGCGAGCGCGGCGGAGGTGGCCCGGCTGCTGAAGGAGGATCCGGAGGAGCGAGCGGCGTGGAAAGCCAAGGCGGTGGATACGGAAGCGAGCTACGCGGCGTACCGGGCAGCGTATCCGCAGGGTGCGTGGGCCCGGGAGGCCGAGGAGCGGCAGGGAGTACTCCGGGCGAAGCGGGAGGCGGCGGAGGAGGCGCTGTTGCGACCGGTGATCTCGGGTGCGGCGTTCGAGTTCGCCCGCATCCCCGCGGGGACGTTCATGATGGGTTCGGAGACCGGAGCTGCTGACGAAAAGCCCGTCCACCGCGTGAAGATCACGAAGGACTTCCTGATGCAGACGACGCCCGTCACCCAGAGGCAGTGGGAGGCAGTGATGGGGAGCAACCCAAGTGACTTCAAGGGAAACCCAGACTATCCAGTGGAAAGTGTAAGCTGGGAGGATGCGCAGGAGTTCATCGGCAAGCTGAACAGCCTGGTTCTGGCAGGTGGGTTCCGTTTGCCGACGGAGGCGGAGTGGGAGTACGCCTGCCGAGCGGGGACGACGGGCGAGTACGGAGGCACCGGACGCCTCGACGATATGGGATGGCACTACGAGAACTCAGATAGGATGATGCACCCCGTGGGCCAGAAAGAACCGAACGCCTGGGGCCTGTATGACATGCACGGCAACGTATGGGAGTGGTGCCAGGATTGGTATGACGGCCAGTATTACGCCCAAAGTCCTGAAGCCGATCCAACGGGTCCCCCGACCGGCACGCACCGAGTGTTGCGCGGCGGCTCGTGGGTCTTTATTGCCGGCGGCGCGCGGTCGGCGTACCGTGGCGGCATTACGCCGTCGGTCCGGCACTCCGACCACGGGTTCCGACTTGCGAGGACCCTGTAACGCTTTGCGCTATTCCTTTTTTCCCTTTGCTCAGGTGTGGTGCGATGCAGGTGTATTGCCCCCAGTGTGACCGGCCGTTCGAGGTTCCGGACGGCTTCATTCAAACAAGCGGGAGTGTACTTCGGTGCGCCGGATGCGGAGCCAAGTTCATGGCGCTGCCCAGCGGCTTGACCTCTCAACTCTCGGGAGGCGCCAGCTCGCCAGGGGGCGGACCTGCGGGGGGAGGGGTGAGTCCGACCGCGAGGTCCGGATCCGGATCTCCGCCCATCAACTCCCCCGACGCTCCCCCACCCCCGCCCGCGAGCCCCTACCTGACGGAGGTAGTGGGCCCCGGGGGATGGGTAGGGTCATCGGGAGTGGGGGGCTGGAGCGGAACGCACGGGAGCGCGGCGAGCCCCGGAGGCATGCCGCCGCGAGCTGCGATGCCGGACCTGGTGCCGGGGACGGTGCTGGAGCAGTACGAGATCGAGGGGGTGCTGGGGCGCGGGGGGTACGGTGTGGTGTACCGGGCGAGACACCGAACGGTGGGGGATGGAGTTCCCCCGGTTCAGTGGACACCCCACTTTTGAGGTAAAGGAGGTGTTCGCATGGCACAAGGGAAGAAGACGTACCCGGCAGAGTTCAAGCGTCGGATGGTGGAGTTGGTGCGGGCTGGCCGGAGCCCGGAGGAGCTGGCAAAGGAGTTCGAGCCGTCGCCCAACACGATCCGGAAGTGGGCGACGCAGGCCGACATCGACGAGGGTCTCAGGGCGGACGGCCTGAGCACGGCAGAGCGCAAGGAGCTGCGCGACCTGAGACGAGAGGTCAGACAACTCAAGCTCGAGCGGGAAATCCTGGGAAAAGATTGACATGAGAAGGCCAACCTCCGCCCTTGACGAGGTACCGAGCAAGGTCCTCAGGAAAAGGGAACACGGGCTCGAAGCCCACGAACGGAGGTTGGCCTCATGGGACAAAATAGGGATGGAGCGCCGGAGCTGACAGTGGGTCTGGATCTCGGAGATCGGCATTGCGAGATCTGCATCCTTGACGAGGGGGGCGCGGTGGTAGAACGGGGGAAGGTGCGAACGGAGGAACTCGCGCTGCGCCGCCGGTTCGGAGGGATGGAACGGGTACGGGTCATCCTAGAGGTGGGAACCCACTCACCCTGGATCAGCCGACTCCTGTCAGAAGTCGGACACGAGGTGGTCGTCGCGAACCCGCGGAAGCTGAGGCTCATTTACGAGAACCCGCGCAAGACGGATCGGGCCGACGCGGAGTACCTTGCCCGCGTGGGCCGGATGGATCCGGAACTCCTAGCGCCGGTGGCACACGGGGGCCGGCAGGTCCAGGCAGACCGTGGCGTGCTTCGCGCCCGTGAGCGACTCGTACGCATCCGAGGGCAACTGGTGAATCACGTACGTGGGACCGTGAAGTCGTGGGGGGTGCGACTGCCGAGCTGCGGGGCGGCCACCTTCGCGAGGAGGGTGGGTGAAGAGATCCCGGAAGCCCTTCGTCCTTCCCTGGACCCGCTCGTGAGGCAGATCGAAGCGATCAGCCAGGAGATCAAGGCCCTCGATGAACAGATCGAGCGGCTTTGCGAGGAGCGCTACCCCGAGACGAGGCTCCTTCGACAGGTGCCGGGCGTAGGACCCAAGATGTCCCTGTGCTTTATCCTGACGGTAGAGGACCCGGATCGCTTCAGGCGGAGCCGGGACGTGGGCCCCTATCTCGGGCTCGTGCCGAGGCAGGACGACTCCGGGAGTCGGGAGCGCCGGGGAAGGATCACGAAGACGGGCGACAAGATGTGTCGCCGGCTCCTCGTTCAGTCGGCCCAGTACATCCTTGGACCCTTCGGCCCAGACTGCGACCTGAGGCGATGGGGAGAGCGGATCATCGAGCGGGGCGAGGCGCGCGGGAAGAAGCACGCGGCGGTGGCCGTAGCTCGGAAGCTGGCGGTTCTCCTCCACCGGCTCTGGGTAACCGGGGAGATCTACGAGGCGCTCCGGGCCGGAGGGCCCGGCGGAATCGAAGAGGAGGCGAGCCTGGCCATGGCCTGAATGGGGTTGGAGGAGCAGGAAAGAAGCGGGGTTGGAGATCGGTCAAGAAACGTCCACGCCTCGTCCGGGTGACTGCGAGCTGCTGCTGGCCCCTCAGGCGGCCGGGGAAAAGATGGCAGCACCCGAGCGGGACGGACATCAACATGCAGCGAGACGTCGTTCTCGACTGCGAATGGAAGCAAGGCGGACGTGACCGTCCCCCACCCATCAGAAAGAGCGGCGCGACGCCCTTGACGGGGGGTCCTTCTCATGGAAGCCGCAGCCTGGTTCGCCCGGGAGTCGATCACGCTTCCGAAGCCTTCGGATTCGTGAGGGCGCACCAGGCCATCTACCCCGTGTCGATGATGTGCCGAGTCCTCGAAGTCTCCAGGAGCGGCTACTACGCGTGGCTGCGCCGGGAGCCATCTTCGCGTGCTCGGGCGAACGCGATCCTTCTTGAGACCATCGAAACGGTCCACAAGGAGAGCTGGCGTCGCGATCGATGGCATACACCAAGCGCCAGGTTGCTTCCGCGTCCACGATCCAAAGCTCGTGGCATCCGCGACCGATGGTCGGCATCGGTCGGGAGTGGGGAAGTGAGAGGATCTC
>PWZC01000274.1 GCA_003567615.1 Gemmatimonadota bacterium
GCCGAAGCGTTCGATTCCCGGCTTGGCCAACTGCCTCCGCCCCATCCCGTCCATCTGGGGCGCGTGCCGTCCGGACCGCCTCCGCCGGACTCGCCCGGAGTCGGACTGACCCTGGTGCCGCTGGAGTGGCGCCACGGGCGCGCCCGACCCCGGGATGCCGGTCCGGTGGGCTCCATTTTCGGAATCTGGGACACGGGGGCATCGGGCTCCCTTCGAGCCGCTCTCCTGGTGGCCGGTGTGGCCGTCTACGGTGCCCACACCGGCCTCCTCCTCTCGGTTGACGGAGCGACCCACCTCTTCCGGATGGATCCAACCAGTGGTCGCTTCCACCTGGCCCGCCGGGACCAGAAGGTGCCGGAGCGCCCAAATCGCTTCGCCTTCAAGACCGAAGAGTGTCGGCGATGGAGCCCGGCGGCTCTCGCCTTCGGTCGGAAGCACTTCCTGGATCCGACGCTCCCGTACGCCGCGGCCCCGGACATCCGAAGAATACGCTGTCTGAGCGCCGAGGCCTACCGAATTGTCCAGGAAGGAGGCCTGTATCTTCGTCCCCACCCGGTGGGGGAGCGAGGCGGAGGTGGTCACGCCCTCCTGAGCGAAGCCGCTCCCATCGCCTGCATCGTGGAAACGGCGGGGGGACGCGCCTGTGATGGATCATCCGAGCTTTTGGACCAGCCCGTTCCGAACGCCGAGCGGGCGTCAGGCCTGGTCTTCGGATCGGCCAACCTCATCGCTGCCTTCCAGGAAAGCCGGAACCGGGACGACGAAGATGTCGACCCCCTCTTCGGTCGACGCGGCCTCTTTCGTTCCTGAGCAACGTCACCACCGGCTCTCTCCGCCTCCCCCGACCCATGGACGACATGTCCGAACGACATCCCATCATCTCGGTCACCGGCTCCTCCGGCGCAGGAACCACCACCGTCCGCCACACCTTTGATCGGATCTTCCGGCGAGAAGGCGTGGCCGCCGCCTATATGGAGGGAGATGCCTTCCATCGGTATGACCGGGCCTCCATGCGTGCGGTGATGCAGGAGGCGGAAGAGGCCGGCAACCGTCACTTCAGTCACTTCGGACCCGAGGCGAACCTCTTCGCCGAGTTGGAAGAGGCGTTCCGCAGCTACGCCGAAACGGGGACGGGACGGACCCGCCACTACGTCCACTCCGAGGCAGAGGCCGACTGTTGGGGGGTTCCCCCGGGCCACTTCACCGAGTGGACCGACATCCCGACGGATTCGGAGGTCCTCTTCTACGAGGGTCTACACGGTGCCCTCATCACCGACGAGGTGAACATCGCGCGCCACGCCGACCTGAAGATCGGGGTGGTTCCGGTCATCAATCTGGAGTGGATCCAGAAGATCCACCGAGACCGGGAAAAGCGAGGCTACTCCACCGAGGCCGTGACGGACACCATCCTCCGGCGGATGCCCGACTACGTTCACTACATCTGCCCCCAGTTCACCGCCACGGACGTGAACTTCCAGCGGGTACCCCTGGTGGACACCTCCAACCCGTTCATTGCCCGCTGGATTCCCACGCCCGACGAATCGGCGGTGGTGATCCGGTTCCGGGACCCGAAGGGAATCGACTTCCCGTACCTCACGGGCATGATCGACGGAAGCTTCATGTCCCGGGCCAACTCCATCGTGATCCCGGGCGGAAAGCTGGACCTGGCCATGCAGCTCATCCTCACCCCCATGATCCTGCGCCTGGTGGAGCGCAGGCGACGACTCGTCTGAATCCACCCACCCAACGAGAATCACCGCACCGCCACCGAGCCCATGAGAACCCCGCGGACCCCAGTGGTCTGCATCACCGCATAGGAGTCGAGATTCATATGGATACCGGAGCCGAGACCGTCACCGGAAAAGACCGCTACAAAGCCGGAGTGATGGAATACCGGAAGATGGGGTACTGGGTGCCCGACTACGAGCCCAAGGACACGGACATGTTGGCCCTGTTCCGGGTCACCCCACAGGAGGGTGTGGACCCCATCGAGGCGGCCGCGGCGGTGGCCGGAGAATCCTCCACCGCCACCTGGACGGTGGTGTGGACGGACCGTCTCACCGCCGCCGAGAAGTATCGGGCCAAGTGCTACCGGGTCGACCCGGTGCCCAACGCCCCGGGTCAGTACTTCGCCTACATCGCCTACGACCTGGATCTCTTCGAGCCGGGCTCCATTGCCAACCTGACGGCGTCCATCATCGGGAACGTCTTCGGCTTCAAGCCCCTGAAGGCGCTTCGGCTGGAAGACATGCGCATCCCCGTGGGCTACGTGAAAACCTTCGACGGCCCCCCCACCGGGATCGTCGTGGAGCGGGAGCGCCTGGACAAATTCGGTCGTCCCCTCCTCGGTGCCACCGTGAAGCCCAAGCTTGGCCTTTCGGGGCGAAACTACGGCCGGGTTGTCTACGAGGCGTTGAAGGGCGGCCTCGATTTCACCAAGGATGACGAGAACATCAATTCCCAGCCCTTCATGCACTGGCGGGACCGCTTCCTCTACTGCATGGAGGCGGTGAACCGGGCTCAGGCGGCTACGGGAGAAATCAAGGGGACGTACCTGAACGTCACCGCCGCAACCATGGAGGACATGTACGAGCGGGCCGAGTTCGCCAAGGAATTGGGCTCGACCATCGTCATGATCGACCTGGTGATCGGGTATACGGCCATCCAGTCCATGTCCAGGTGGGCCCGGAAGAACGACATGATCCTCCACCTGCACCGGGCCGGCCACTCCACCTACACTCGTCAGAAGAACCCCGGTGTCTCGTTCCGGGTCATCGCCAAGTGGATGCGGCTGGCGGGGGTGGACCATATCCACGCCGGCACCATCGTGGGGAAGCTGGAGGGTGACCCATCGGCCACCAAAGGCTACTACGACATCTGCCGCGAGCCGTACAACCCGCAGAATCTGGAGCGGGGCCTCTTCTTCGACCAGGACTGGGTGTCCACGCGATCGGTCATGCCAGTGGCCTCGGGGGGGATCCACGCAGGCCAGATGCACCAGCTCATCCATCTGCTGGGAGAAGACACGGTCCTCCAGTTCGGAGGGGGCACCATCGGGCACCCCATGGGGATCGCCGCCGGAGCGCAGGCGAACCGCATCGCCCTGGAGGCCATGATCCTGGCCCGGAATGAGGGACGGGACATCATGGAGGAGGGTCCGGAGATCCTCCAGGCCGCCGCACGGCACTCCAAGCCGCTGAAGCAGGCGCTGGATGTGTGGAAGGACGTGACCTTCAACTACGCCTCCACCGACACGCCCGACTTCGTTCCCACCGCGACCCCCTCGTTCTGACCTCGGAGCCGACCCATGGCCATGCGACTGACACAAGGCACCTTCTCGTTCCTTCCCGATCTCACCGATGAGCAGATCACGGCGCAGGTCCAGTACTGCCTGGACCGGGGGTGGGCCGTGAACATCGAGTTCACCGACGACCCGCACCCCCGGAACACCTACTGGGAGATGTGGGGACATCCCATGTTCGATGTGCCGGATGCCGCCGGCGTCATGCTGGAGCTTGCGGAGTGCCGGAAGGTTTACGGCGACCGCTACATCCGACTTTCGGCCTTTGACGCCTCGCCCGGTTGGGAATCCCTCCGGCTGTCCTTCATCGTGAACCGTCCGGACGAGGAACCGGGCTTCCGGCTGGAGCGCCAGGAGTTGGCGGGCCGGATGATGCGCTACACCACCCAC
>PWZC01000333.1 GCA_003567615.1 Gemmatimonadota bacterium
CCTTCCCCCGGAGCCCGATCCCCGTCCGCTGACGGGACGGAGCGTGGCCCTCATCTTCGAGAAGAACTCCACCCGGACCCGGGTTTCCTTCGAGGTCGGGGTCCATCAGCTCGGTGGGCTCCCCATCTTCCTCTCCCAGAGCGAGACGCAGATGGGGCGGGGCGAACCGCTTCGGGACACGGCGCGGGTCCTTTCGGGCTACGTGGACGGGATGATGATCCGCACCTACGAGCAAGAAACGGTGGAGGAGCTGGCCCGCTTCTCCCGGGTTCCGGTCATCAACGGTCTCACCGACCTCTACCATCCCTGCCAGCTCCTGGCCGACCTTCTCACCCTGCAGCAGGAGTTCGGCGCCCAGCGGCTGGGCGACCTTCGGGTGGCCTGGTTCGGCGACGGGAACAACATGGCCAACTCGTGGCTGAACGCGGCGGCCATGCTGGGCTTCGAGCTGCGCCTGGCGGTGCCGGAGGGCTTCGACCCCGACCCGGAGACGCTGGAACGCGCCCGTGGCGAGACCTCGGTGATCCTGACCCGGGATCCCCGGGAGGCGGCTCGGGGCGCCCACGTCTTCAACACCGACGTCTGGGCCTCCATGGGACAGGAAGAGGAAGCCGAGGGCCGGCTGGCGCACTTCCGCCCCTTCCAGGTGGACGAGGAGCTCCTGGCGCTGGGTCACGAGGACGCCATCTTCCTCCACTGCCTCCCGGCACACCGGGGGGAAGAGGTGACCGAAGGGGTCCTGGAAGGCGACCGGTCCCGCGTCTTCCAGGAGGCGGAGAACCGCCTCCATGCCCAGAAGGCCCTCATGGTTCACCTTCTCGGCTAGCTCCTTGCGGACCCTTCCGTCTCCCCACCCCAACCGAACCGGACGACACGGCATGAGCGACATTCTGGAACTCTCCCCGCTGGACACGGAGCATCAGGTCCTGAAGGCCAAGATGGTCCCCTTCGCCGGATACCGGATGCCCATCCAGTATCCCACCGGGATCCAGACGGAGCACCGGGCGGTGCGCGAGGGGGTGGGCCTCTTCGATGTCTCCCACATGGGGGAGTTCGAGGTGGAAGGTCCCGACGCCCTGGCCCTGCTGCGACGGGTAGCGGTGAACGACGCCGGACGCCTCGAGGTGGGGCAGGCCCAGTACTCGGCACTCTGCGCCGAGGATGGAACGGTCAGGGATGACCTGCTGGTCTACCGGTTGGCCGGAGACCGCTTCCTCCTGGTGGTGAATGCGTCGAATCGGAAGGAGGATCTGGAGTGGATCCGGAGCCACACCCGCCGCATGGACGTGAAGGTCCAGGACCGGTCGGCGGCCACGGCACTGGTGGCCATTCAGGGACCTCGGGCCCAGGAGATCCTGGCGCCCCTCACCACGGCGGCGCTGGACGACGTCGGGTATTACCGTTTCGCGGCCGGCCGGGTCATGGGTGTGGAGTCGTTGGTGGCCCGGACCGGGTACACCGGAGAGGACGGCTTCGAGATCTACCACCCGGCCGAGCGGGCCATGGACGTGTGGCGGGGGATCCTGGAGCAGAGCCGCCGGGAGGGCGTGGTTCCCGCCGGGTTGGGAGCCCGGGATACACTCCGGTTGGAGGTGGGCTATCCCCTGTACGGGAACGACCTGAGCCGGGAGTACACGGCCCTGGAGTCGGGCCTGGGCTGGATCGTGAAGTTCGACAAGGAACGGGGAGACTTCGTGGGGCGGGAGGCGCTGGCCCGGGAAAAGGAAGAGGGCTCCCGGCGGCGGCTCACCGGAATCCGCCTGGAGGAGCGGGGGTTTCCCCGGAGTGGGTATCCGCTGGTGGTGGACGGGGAGGAGGTGGGGGTCGTCACCTCGGGAACCCTCAGCCCTTCGCTGGAGCAGGGGATCGCCCTGGGCTACCTCCCCACCGAGATGGCCAAGCCCGGGACCCGGGTCCATGTGCGCATCCGGAATCGTGACGTCCCGGCGGTGGTGGAGCGTCCGCCCTTCTACAAGGACGGATCCATCCGCAGATAGGCGCACGCGATCCGGACCGCCATCACGGCACATGAGGTCGACCACCACATGAGAGTCCGCTAGGGACGGCACTGGAGGAGCAGGGGAGCCATGAGCGCGACGATCCTCATCTCGACCCATCGGATCCAGGTGGCCGGGCGCATCCGGGAGGCAGTGGAGGCCAGGGGGCACCGAGTGGACCTACTCACGGCTCCGGAGCAGCTCGACCTGTCCCCGGATTCCCGTCTCCTCATCCTCACCGGCCCCGAATCGGGGAAGGATGAGGAGATCCGGAGCTGGCTGGGGGGGATCCACGCCGGTCCCCGCGTGCCCTTCTTCACGGTATTTCCCGGCGAGGACGCCGTGCCCCGGGGGCGGGCCCTGGGGGCCGACGAGGCCTTTCCGGAGCGAGTGGACCCGGAAGAGGTGGCACGCAGCGTCCACCGGGCCATGGAGCGGGAACGGCTCCGGGAGCTCACGGGAATCGTCGGGCGCGCGGAGTCCATGCGCGACCTCCTCCAGCGGGTGGTGCAGATCGCCCCGGCTCCCTCCACCGTCCTCATCACCGGCGAGTCCGGTACGGGGAAGGAATTGGTGGCGCGGGGAATCCACCTCCTCTCACCACGGCGGCCCAGGGCGTTTCTGGCGGTGAATGTGGCGGCGCTCTCCGAGGGGCTCCTGGAGAGTGAGCTCTTCGGGCACGAGAAGGGGGCCTTCACCGGCGCTGTAGATTCCCGGAAGGGTTTTTTCGAGCTGGCCCACGAGGGATCGCTCTTCCTGGACGAGATCGGTGAGATGCCCCTCGCCACCCAGACCAAGCTTCTCCGGGTGCTGGAGCGGGGTGAGTTCCTGCGGGTGGGTGGGGAGCGGCCCCGGGAGGTGGACGTCCGGATCATCGCCGCCACGAACCGGGATCTTCGGGCCCAGGTAGCGGCAGGGGAGTTCCGCCGGGACCTCTACTACCGGCTGAACGTCCTGGGGATCGAGCTTCCGCCGCTCCGACAGCGCTCCGAGGACATCCCCGTCCTGGTGGGCCACTTCGTGGATGAGATCTCCCGGCGGATGGATCGGGGGTTTCCCGGGATCAGCGCCAGGGCCATGGCCGTGCTCAAGGCCTACGATTGGCCCGGCAACGTGCGAGAGCTCCGGAATCTGGTGGAGAGCATGGTGGTTCTGGCCCCGGATCGGGTCATCGAGCCCGAGGATCTTCCTCGGGAGATCCGGTTTCCCCGGGAGGCCCCAAGGCTCCTGCCCCCGCCTCGGCGGGGAATCGGCCCCGGTGGGGAGGGGGAGGCCGCCGGCAGGGGGTTCGGAGGCGAGCTCGGGGAAACGGTGGAGCGTTTGGAGCGGGGCGTTCGGGCCGCCCGGCTCGGACTGGACCGGACCGGCGTCGCCGGCCCGTCGGGGGGGCTGGTCCGTCCCGGTGTCCGCCATGGAAGGCGTGATCCGGAGGAGGTTCGGACCGCCGAGGAGGAAGCGCTGGCCGGGAGCGATCCACGGGTGCGCCCCGAGTTGGAGCTGGTATTCCGGACCCTTCTGGATCTACGCATGGACATGGACGAACTCCGGCGGGAGTTCGAAAGCTACCGGGAGGAGGTGGAAGAGCGCCTGGACGATCCCTACGCCCGGAGTTGGGCGCTCCCCGGTCCTGGAGGGGTTGAGGTGGGGTTCACACGCCCGCCGTCCCGGGATGTGGCCACCGACTCCGATGA
>PWZC01000251.1 GCA_003567615.1 Gemmatimonadota bacterium
AACCAGCCCCCCCAGCTTCGCATGCAGCTGTCCGGGGCCACCGACGAACAGCTGGACGACATGCTCCTCTCGCTGGCGCGAGGCGAACTCCTGGTGCAGGAGGCCGAGCGGCTCGGTCTCGAGCTGGACGCCGAGGAGGTCATGGAGCTGGAGGAGGAGATCCGCTCCCAGCTCCGGCAGGTGGCCGACCTCCTGGGGCTGAGCGGGATCACCCCCGGGGAGGGCGAAACCCTGGAGCAGGCCGTATCCAGGGAGGTCAGGGAGCTTCTTCCCCGCCTGGTGCGAGGAGAACAGGATGTGTATCCCCTCGGGCCCCTGGCAGTGGTGCTCCGCGAGGCCTATACGGTGCAGATCGTCCGGGAGAACATGGACCGGGTCGCGGAGCGGATCACGGAGATCCGCAGCGAGCGGGGAATCCAGGAGCCTACCGCTCCCGGTCTCGAAGATCTGGATCAGGATGAGCTGGAGGCCCTTCTCCGGGACGCCCTCCCGGACGGGGGAACGGAGCTCTGACCGGGGGTTTAAGATGGATGCAGCCGCCTTTCACTGAATGCGTGAGAAGCGCCACCCGAGCCCAGCCGATCCCATGATTCGACGTCTCGCCCTTTTCGGTCTCCTCGTCCTTCCCTTCACGGTCCCGCTTCCGGCCCAGGGGCAGGTGGGCCCGGACGGCCTCACCTTTGATCCGTCCTCCGACGAGTTGGTGGACCGGATCGTGGCCGTGGTGGGGGACTCCATCGTTCTCTACAGCGAGATCATGGAGCAGATGGGTCGAATGCAGGCAGCCGGCTTCGAGATTCCGACGGACGACCCCACGGCGTTGGCGCAGATCGAGCGGCAGGTCCTGACGGAGATGGTAGACCAGCTCGTGATGCTACAGGCCGCGGCAAGCGATACCCTCATGGCCGTCCCCGACGAGCAGGTTGAAATGACCTTCGAGGATGCCTGGGAGGATCAGCTCCGGCGATTCGGCGGGTCCGAAGAGGAGCTACGCGAAGCCGTGGAGCAGATGGGCATGAGTGTGGCCCAGTATCGGGGTAACATGCGCGACGAGATCCGACGGAGCCTGCTCCTCCAGCGTTTCATGCAGGATCAGCGTCGACAGGCCAGGCCCGTCCTGGTGGAGGAGTCGGAGATTCGGCAGGTCTTCGAGCAGGAACGGCAGCGTTTCGGGCAGCGACCCGCCACCCTGACCTTCCGGCAGGTCTTCCTTCAACCCACCGCCTCCGAAGAGGCTCGGGAGGTCGCTCGGGAACGGGCCGAGGAGATTCTCGGGATGCTCCGGGACGGCGACCGATTCCAGGACCTGGCGCAGCGCTTCTCCGACGACCCAGGGTCCCGTCAGCAGGGAGGGGACCTGGGCTGGTATCGTCGCGGGGACGGCCTGGTGGAGGAGTTCGAGGACGCCGCGTTCACCCTGCGGGAAGGCCAGACCAGCGGGGTGGTCATGTCCCCCTTCGGCGCCCACATCATTCGCATCGAGCGGGTGAGGGGGGCCGAACGCAAGATCCACCATATCCTGGTTGCGGCGGAACCGGTGGATGCCGACGAGGACCGGGCCCGGGAGCGAGCCCGGGAGATCGCCCAGCGGATCCGGGAGGGCGCTTCCTTCGAGGAGTTCGAATCCGAATCGGCCCGGTTCGGGCTCCCGGACTCCCTCACTGTGGCCAGGGACCAGCTCGAGCAGTTCCCCCAGACGCTGGCCTCCGCCCTCCGGGGCGCCCTGGAGGGTGAGGTGGTGGGCCCGGTGGAGTTCCCACTGGGTCAGGGGGTGGTCTTCGCCGTGGCCCGCATGGATGAGATCCGGGACGCAGGCGAGTTCCGCTTCGAAGATGTGCGGGACCAGATCCGGGCCAATCTCCAGGAGCAGCGCATCGAGGAGCGGATCGTGGCCCGACTCCGGGAGTCCACCTACATCGACATCCGGTTGTGAACTCACCGTCGGGGCTCGCCGTGACCCTGGGTGACCCCCGGGGGATCGGACCGGAGCTGACCCGACGTGCGCTTCCTCTCCTTCGCTCGTCCCACCCGGATCTCACGGTCATCCTGCTCGGCGACGAAGCCGGCCTGGCGGGTGACTGGGGTGCCGGTGTGGAAATCCGACCGGTCGGACGATTCGACGGGTCGCCGGCGTCTGCGGGCCGCCTCTCGGTGGATGCCATTCGCGCGGGTGTGGATCTTTGCCTCTCCGGGACCTCCGGTGCGCTGGTGACCGGGCCGGTCCACAAGCCGTCCCTTCACGCCGCCGGCACCGTCGTGCCGGGTCAGACCGAACTCCTCCAGGAGCTGACCGGCGCGGCGGATGTGGGAATGCTCATGAATGCCGAGAGCACCCGGTTCGGTCCCCACCCCCTTCGGATCCTCCTGGCCACCACCCATCTGCCTCTACGACAGGTCCCGGAGTTCCTGACCCAGGAGCGCCTGGAGGCCCAGATATCCCTGCTGGACCGATCGCTACGCGACCACTGGCGTATCGAGCACCCCCGCCTCGCCCTCTGCGGCCTGAACCCCCACGCCTCCGACGGAGGCCTGTTCGGCGACGAAGAAGAGAGGGTCATGGGTCCGGCGCTGGAGCGAGTCCGGGAGCGGGGCTCGAGTGTAGCGGGGCCGCTACCCGCCGATACTATCTTCTTGAAGGCGATGGATGGTGAACTGGATGCCGTGATCTCGCCCACGCACGATGTGGGGATGGCGGTATTCAAGACCCTGGCCTTCGGTCGGGGCGTGAACGTGACACTCGGGTTGCCCTTTCTTCGGACCTCCCCGGATCATGGAACCGCCTTCGATCTGGTGGGGACGGGTCGAGCGGACCCCGGCTCCACGCTGGAAGCCCTGCGGTTGGCCGCCGGATTTTGACACTGGAAAGCATGTCCGGGTAGATTTCGGCACCATTTGTTTCCTCCCAGAGTCCCGCGAGCCCAGGCCCTTTGGGCCCGTATCAGCGGGAATCGACAGGTCGCCGTGATTGAGCTCTCCCATGTGACGAAGGAATATCCCGGCCGGGGAAAGGCGTTGAACCGCCTCTCCCTCCGGCTGGACAAGGGAGGGTTTGCCTTTCTCACAGGCCATTCCGGATCGGGGAAGTCCACCACACTTCGAATGATCCACATGGCCGAGACGCCCTCGTCGGGGGAGGTGGTGGTTTGCGGTTTCTCGTCGGGGAGCCTCGAGTCCCATGAGGTGTGGAAACTCCGTCGCAAGGTGAGCCATGTGTTCCAGGACTTCCGCCTTCTCCCCGGCCGGACGGCGCTGCAGAATGTGGCTTTCGCCCTGGAAGTGACGGGCGCACCCCGTCATGAGGTGGAGCCCCGCAGCACCCGCCTCCTGGCCCAGGTCGGGCTGGCGGCCAAGTCCAGCCTCCCGGTCCACGAGCTCTCCGGAGGGGAGCGGCAGCGGGTGGCCATTGCCAGAGCCATGGCCAACCAGCCCCTGGTTCTCCTCGCCGACGAACCCACCGGAAATCTGGATGAGCGGGCCTCCCGCGGGATCATGGATCTCTTCCGGGATCTGAATGCCCAAGGGGTCACGATCCTCATGGCCACCCACGACCTGGAGCTGGTCCGCGCCTATCCCGACATCCGACTTCTCGAGTTGAACGAGGGCGAACTGGTCTTCGATTCCTGCGCGGTCCC
>PWZC01000119.1 GCA_003567615.1 Gemmatimonadota bacterium
CTCTCCTACCAGAATGACCGGATCCACATGGATGGGCGTGAGTTCCTCCGGGACGAACCGGCCTGCTGAGGGGCGATGGCGGTCACCTTTGCTGAACGCAGTCGGAAAAGGTGGTGTCCGTTCAGCGTTGGTAACCTTGCCTCCGAATCCGGCGTCGGTCACCCCGGCGACCTGATGTCCGCCATCTCATGTCCACCACCTGGCGGGCCTGGAAGGCGGGAGGACGGAAGAAGGCAGGAGGGGGCGCTGTGGAACCCCCAAGGCAAGGGTGAAGGGGGATCGCAGGATTCGCTTGCCGAGCACAGTGGTGGGGGTCTACCGTTTCCGAACCGGATCACCGAACGCAGCACGCATCCCCGTGCCGCGTTCCCTCCCGCCGAAGCTCCGCGTCCCGGGCCTCGACGGGCCATGTCCCCACGCGTCAAGTCCCCAACCGCCATGTTGCGACCTGCTATGCCGCCCCTCAATACGTTCCCCGCCCGCCAAGCATCCCTCCGCCAGACAGCCCTCCGCCGCTCGGGGTCCGTCGCGCCTCTCATCCTCCTCCTGGCCCTGGCGGCCTGCGCCCCCGATGAGACCCCCCGAACCGCTGCTCCCGCCTCGGCCGCCGGCGCCCCCACGACCTCGCCGGAGGGGTGGACCCCGGAAGCCAATGGGCTCGTCATCGCGGACGGCCAGGCGCAGGTGGTGGAGGCCTTCGCCGACTCCACGGCGTGGATCCGGGACCGTGTCTGGGTCGAGAGCGCCATCGATTCGGACGGTGACGGCCGCCCCGACCGCATCCATGTGAGCGTCGTGCGTCCCGTCACCCCGGACGGAGCACGCCTTCCCGTCATCTACGAGACGAGCCCGTACTACGCCGGCACCGCCTCGGTGGCTGAGATCATGTGGGACGTGGAGCACGAACTCTACACCGACCCGCCGCCCCGGGGAGCGCAGCCCTGGGTGGAGCACCGGGGAGACCGGGGCGGTATCTCCAACTCCCACGTGTCCACCTGGGTCCCCCGGGGGTTCGCGGTGGTCCACTCCGAGGCGCCCGGCACCGGGATGAGCCAGGGGTGCCCCACCATGGGCGGGATCAATGAGAGCCTGGCGCCGAAGGCGGTGATCCAGTGGCTCACCGGTGAGGCGCGGGGATTCGCGACGCCGGACGGGGATGAGGAGGTTGTGGCGGAGTGGTCGGCCGGACGGGTAGGCATGACCGGAACCTCCTTCAACGGGACCCTCCCCCTGGCGGCGGCGACGACGGCGGTGGAGGGGCTCGAGGCCATCATCCCCATCGCTCCCAACACCTCCTACTGGCACTACTACCGGTCGTACGGTCTCGTCCGCTCGCCGGGC
Organism: Gemmatimonadota bacterium; assembly: GCA_003567615.1. Classification (GTDB taxonomy): domain Bacteria; phylum Gemmatimonadota; class Gemmatimonadetes; order Longimicrobiales; family Gaopeijiaceae; genus PWLA01. The sequence goes on from PWZC01000119.1 coordinate 1,342, forward strand.
GGCTATCTGGGCGAGGACATCGACTCCCTCTACGACTTCGTCTTCTCCGGCCCCGAAGATCGCCGGGATTACTGCAACACCGTGGTACGTGAGGGCGAGCTTCTGGCCAACCTGGACCGGGTAACCGGGAACTGGAGCGATTTCTGGGCGTCCCGGGACTACGCGCTCCAACTGGACTCGCTGCGGGCCGCCGTCCTCATGGCCCACGCCTGGAACGACTGGAACGTCATGCCAGAGCACTCGGTTCGGGTCATCGACAGGCTCCGGGAGCGGGATGTGCCCCTCCAGATGTACTTCCACCAGGGCGGGCATGGCGGCGCCCCTCCCCTGGAGATGATGAACCGCTGGTTCACCCGCTACGTGCTGGGGGTGGAGAACGGAGTGGAGAACGATCCGGTGGCCTGGATCGTCCGGGAGGAGGATGACCGGATGGAGCCCACCCCGTATGCCAACTGGCCGGTGCCGGGGGCGGCGCCGGTGGCCTTCGGGCTGGATGCGGGAGGAAGGGAAGCGGGGCTACTCCGGCCGACGGAGGAGAACGATGGGGACGGAGCCGAGGTGGTGCGTGAGTCGCTGGTGGACGATGTCTCCTTCTATGGCGCGGACCTGGCGCAGGCGGAGTCCTCTCCCCATCGGCTTCTCTATGCCACCGCGGAACTGACGGAGGCGGTCCACATCTCGGGGTGGCCCCAGGTGACGATCCGCATGACGGCGGACCGCCCGGCGGTGAACCTCTCGGTCTGGCTGGTGGCACTCCCGTGGGAGGAGGCAGCGCCGCGCCAACCGAACTTCAGCGTCATCACCCGGGGGTGGGCCGATCCCAAGAACCACCGCTCCCTCATCGAGAGCGATCCCATCGTGCCGGGGGAGTTCCGGGACGTGAGCTTCACCCTGCAGCCCACGGATCAGGTGATCCCCGCCGGGAAGCGGATCGCTCTCATGGTGTTCTCCAGTGACCGGGAGTACACGCTCTGGCCGGAGCCCGGGGCTGAACTGACGCTGGAGCTGGAGGGGACGTCGCTGGTGCTCCCGGTGGTAGGGGGAGGGGAGGCGTTCCGCGCCGGTCCGTCCCCTACCGACGCAGGAACTCGATGAGGGCGGGAGCCAGGAGTTCGGGCGCTTCCCAGTGGGGATTGTGGCCCACGCCGGGAAAGAGGACCACCTCACCGTTTTGGAAGGCGTCGGCGGCGGCCCGGGCCAGCTCGGGGAAGCGGGGGCCGTCCAGCTCCCCGCCCACGACCAGAGCCGGGGCTTCGATCTGGGGCCAGTCATGGACCACGGTGGTGGTCCGGATCACATCGCTGTTCAGGGCCCGCACCATGGCCAGTCGGGGCCAGTCCCCGCTCAGCCCCCATCCGTAGTGGACCCGGACATACTCGAGGTAGGCGTCGTCCCACTGCTCCACATGACCCCGGATGGTGGCCAGCGCCGCCTCGTAGCTCCGGTCCGGAGCGGGCTGGGGCTCACTCCACTCCCGACCCGCCCGCATATCTGCCAGGCCGATGGCGTTGACGAGCCCCACATGGGTGGTGCGGTCGGGGTAGAGGAGGGCGAAGCGGCTGGCCTTCATCCCGCCGTAGGAGTGTCCCACCACCGCCGCTCTTTCGATCCCCAGGTGGTCCAACACCCGCGCGATGTTTCCGGCGTGCATGTCCAGCGAGTAGGGGAGGATGGGCTTGGACGAGCGGCCGTACCCGATCTGATCCATGGCCACCACCCGGAAGCCTGCCTCCGCAAGGTCGTCGATGATCCCTTCCCATGACGCCGCCCAGTAGTTCCCGCCGTGGAGGAGGGCGACGGTCCGACCGTTGGCCGTCCCTGTCGGTGCCACATCCATGAAGGCCATGCGCAGGTCCTGGCCGTACAGGGAAAACTCGATGTGGGAGACCGGATGGGGGTAGGGAACCTCCTCCATGGTGATGGAGACCGGGCCCCCCTCCGCCGGGGGCGCGGCCGGGGGCTCCTGGGCCCCCAGGCCGAACACGGTCAGAAGGAGCACGGCGAGGCTGAGCGGAGCGGGAAGCGCGAAGATTCGGATCGATGCGGGCATGATCAGGCAACCGTGGTTGGCGTGGGCGGGAGCCGAACAGAATGCAGGGACCAGGCAGGATGGAGTGGGCGTCCAGGGCCGCCTGAGCGTCGCCCGCATCCAGGTATGCCGATACTGGCCGTGGGCGAGCGTCGCAGCAAGGGTGGCTGGACAGCATCGTCGCCTCCTGTCTCGGGCCATTTCCGCCCCGGACCCCGCCCTGGACCCCGCTGCGGATCCACCTCACATCTCTCCCCGA
>PWZC01000259.1 GCA_003567615.1 Gemmatimonadota bacterium
GACCCCTCCCTCTTCGCCCTCTTCCATCTGGTGCGGCGAAACATGCCGGCCGGAGTGGAGGGTGAGGCCGGCGACCGGCGGGGAGGTGGGACCGGGCTGGACCGGCTGACCGGCGAGGCCGTGGTCCTCCTCTCGCTTCTGGCCCATGCCGGGGGACGCGGGCCCGACGAGGCGGCGGCCGCCTTCGCCCTGGGGGTGGAGGGTCTGCCCGGAGGGGGCCGAGGCGTGGCGCTGCGTCCCCCCGATGAGCTGGATCTCGGGCGGGTGGATGGGGCGCTCTCGGCGCTGGAGCTGGCGGCGGCGGGGGCGAAGCGTACCTTCCTCGCCGCAGCGGTGGCGGTGGTGGAGGCCGATGGAGTGGTGCACGTGGCCGAGGCCGAGCTTCTCCGCATGCTGGCCGAGGCTCTGGAAGTACCCCTTCCGCCCCTCGGATCCCTCAACCCGGGAGGATCGGATGGATGAGTCCGAGGTCTTCATCCTGATCGTTGCCGGGATGATCACCGTGGGGGCGTGGATCGGGACCATGCAGGCCGCCATGCACTCCCTCTTCTTTCGCGGGAACCCGGGGCCCGGGCTCGTGCGAGCGGCGGTGATGGCCTCCCTCTTCTGGATCTGGCTCGTGTGCCTGATCTGGGCCGACGACAGTGTGCGGGGGATCTACGTCCTCTTCTACCTGGCGCTCGGGTACGCGGCGGTGAAGCTCTTCGGGCATGTGGGCTCGCGGCTCACGGGTATTCGGTACCGGGTCGACGTGCTGGAGCGGCGAAACCCCACTGCGGGGCTGGTGGTGGCGGCCTTCGTGCTGGCCACGGGGCTCATCTTCGGGGGGAGCCTCTGGGGCGACGCCGACCCGGTGGGAGATGACGAGGGAGGGTGGTGGATCGTCTGGGGGTTCTTCCTCATGGGGTGGTTCGCCCTGGTCCTGGCCTTCCGCATCTGGCTGCGGCGGGAGCGGAGTCGCTTCCCGGGGACGGCCGGGAGCCTCCGCCGTGCCCGGGATCCGGAGGAAGGGAACGCCGCGGCCCTCTTCCTCCTGGCTGCGGCCATTCCCCTCACCGACGCCGTATCCGGGGATTTCTGGGGGTGGCGGCACGGTCTTCTCACCTTCGGGGTCCTAGCGGGTCTTCTTCTGGCCCATGAGATCTTCCTGGGGGTGGCCCGGGCGGGAGCCGGGGGCCCTGCCTCGACGTCGGACCGGGATGGGGCGGGGGCGTCGGGTGGGGCGGCGCCGGTGGGGCGTGCTCCCGGGGTCCGGGCCACCGAGGGAATCGTCTACCTGGGGCTGGCGCTGGCGGCGTGGGGAGCGAACCGGGTCTTGAATGTCTTTCTGGGGCCGGGGGGATGAGGGGATGCGCCGTGGACTGGGGGCTGTCCACCCGTCCGTGGGCACTTGATGAGGCGGAGCGGACCGAGCTCCTGCGAACCCTTCGATTCGACTGGTTCAAGTGGGATACGTACTCGGCCGGGCGGTTCACCCTGATCCCGGAGGTCCTGGCGGTGCCGGCGGAGCTGCACGAACGGGTGGTGGCGGCGGTGGAGGGGCTTTCGGCGGCGCTGGCGCGGTTCGAGGCCCGGGTCCACGCCGACGCGGAGATCCTGCATCGCCTCGGGATTCCCCAGCCCCTCCACCCGCTCCTGGCCCGGGAGCCCGGCACCCCGCTGCAGTGTGCCCGCTACGACCTCTTCCCCTGCGACGATGGACGCCTCATGGTGTCCGAATTCAACGAGGACGTGCCCGGGGGCTTCAACGAGACGGTTGGTCTCCCCCATCTTCTCGGCGATCCCGGCAGGGGTTGGCGGTGGGAGGCCGGGCTCCGGGAGGCGATGCTGGAGGCGTTCCGGGGCGCCGACACGGTGGCGCTCCTCTACGCCACCGCCTTCTCCGAGGATCTGCAGCACATGCTCATCCTGGAGCGCTGGCTCTCCGACGCCGGCCACGGGACGGTCCGGGGCTCCCCCGCCCACCTCACCCGGGGCTGGCTGGGCCGGCCCCGGATCCTGGGCACGGGGGTGGACGCGGCCTTCCGCTTCTACCCCGGTGAGTGGATGCCCCGCCTTCCCAACTTCGAGACCTGGCGGCGGGTGGGGCCTGGACTTCCCATGATGAATCCGCTTCGGCACATGGCCCGCCAGAGCAAGAAGGTGTTCGAGCTCTGGCGTCAGGTGGCACGGGACGACGCGGAGACGTTGGCGCTGCTGGACGCCCACGCCCCCCGGACCTTCCCCTTCGAAGTGGCCAGGGTGGACCAGTGGCGCGAGGAACGGCCGCGCTGGGTGCTCAAGCGAGCCTTCGGCCGCATGGGCGACGCCGTGATCATGGGCTCCCTGGTGGATTCCCGGGCCTGGGACGAGGCGCTGAAGGAGGCGGCCCTGCGTCCGGCCGAATGGTGCGTGCAGGAGTGCTTCCATGTGACGCCCCTGGAGTTCGGGGCGGGCCTCCTCTATCCGACGCTGGGGGCGTTCGTGGTGAACGGACGCTTCGCCGGTTACTACTCCCGGGCCGCGGCCCGACCCTTCCTCACCCACGAGGCGCTCCATGTGGCAACGGTGGTCCAGGATACTTGAATCCCTCGGGCGCCTTCGGATCCCCATCCGTCTGGTGAAGGGCCGGACAGCCGGAGATCCCAACGCTCCGGATGCCCTCGGTGGGCGGGATTGGTCGGGGTTCGCCCGTAGCGAGGCGCTCTTCCGCGCCTGGGGTCCGCTGGAGGGCACCCCCTGGGAGCCCTACCACGCCATTCCCCTCTTCGCATCGGTGGACTGGATGGATCGGCGCCGGGTGGGGCCGACCCCGGAAGCGGTGGTGGAAGCGGACCGGGCTCGTCTGGAGGCAGCGGATCGGGCCGGCAGCGCGCCGAGTGGCAGGGGGATGGCACGCCCGGATGCCGCCTTCCTCCTCCCTCGTCACGCCCGACCTGGCGCCCCGCCGCCCCCCTGGCTCGAGCCGGGTACGCTGTGCGTCCTGGATCTGCCGGGAAGGGCGGCGGTGGAGGCGGCGGCGTGGCTCGTCACGGATGGGGAAGCGCAGCCGGTCTGTACCTTCGACCACTGGCCCCACCCCAAGGCCCTCCTCCCCGCCGACGTGATCGTGGCGGAGCTCCTGCGGTGGGCTTCCACCCTGACCGCGGCCCGGGGGCGACTGGCCGCTGACGCCCCTCCCCTCTGGATCTGTGATGCCATGCGCCTGGGGACCCGGAAGGGGCGTCCGGGGGAGTTCGACAACCGCTACTATCTGGACGATTCCATCCTGCCCACCCCCCGGGTTCTCCGGGATGCGGGGATATTCCGGGTGGTCTATCTGGGGTGGGCCGGGGACGAGGACGGACCGGATGCGCCGGCGCAGGGCTCGCAGGTGCCCCTGGCGGACCTGGTGGAGTGGTTCACCGAACTCCTCACCGGGGGGCTCGAGATCCACCACGTCCCGGTGTGGGATCCGGAGTTCCGCCTCCGCCCCTTCCAGGCGCCGGCTCGACGGCCCCGCTTCTCGCCCAAGGACTACCGACGCTCCGCCGCCGGAGGGTTCGGGACCGAGGTGCCGCAGCCGTCATCGTCGGGGAGCAGTGGGTAGGCGCGGCGGAGAGGGGAGCGGCGCGCTGCGACCGGGTCGCCGGGTGCGGCCCTGGA
>PWZC01000072.1 GCA_003567615.1 Gemmatimonadota bacterium
AACCGCTCACGTCTGGTGAAGGAGACGGCTCGGGAGCCCCTCAACATGGCCAAGGATCTCCTGGGCGAGGCGGTGACGAGCCTCCGGGTGATCCGGGACGTGCTGAGCCGGGTGGAGCGGGAAGAACTCCGGGTCCGTGTTCATCCACGGGACTCGCAGAGCCAGGAGCGGTTCCTGCCCCTCCAGGCCCGCCGGCTCCTGCTCTCGGTCTTCGCCACCGCGACGGCCCTCATCAGCGCCATCCTCTACCTGGGTCTCCAGAACGTCTGGCTCCTGGTTCTCGGGCTCCTGGTGGCACTCACCATGTTCCTCTTTACCTTCCTGGTGCCGACGCACCTCCTGGAAAACCCCCTCCGGCATGGCCGGGGACTGCGGCCGCCCCGCCCCTGAAGAGAGCACGGATCCCACCTGTTTCTCCTGAATTCCCACCCCTGACGACCACCATGAGTCACCCCGACGATACGCACGCCCCCGGCACCTCGGACGCCCGTTCCGGCCGCACCGCCGACGTCGAGCCCGTCGGGACGCCCGAGGTCCCCCGTACGGTCCGCACCGGGAACCCCTCTTCGCCGGCCCTGATGTCCCTGATCTCGGGGATGGAGGAGGGTCGCCGCATCGCCCTGGCGCGCTCCATCTCCCTGGTGGAGAACGAACGGGGCGGCTTCCAGGAACTTCTCCACACCCTCATGGCCTCCGGGCGCGGGGGCGGGAGCCGGGTGGGGTTCACCGGCCCCCCGGGCGCCGGGAAGTCCTCTCTGGTCTCGGCCTTCGCTCGCCTGGCCCGGCAGGCGGGGGAGAAGGTGGGCATCGTGGCGGTGGATCCCACCTCGCCCTACTCAGGCGGCGCGCTCCTGGGCGACCGGATCCGCATGAACGATCTGGCCACGGATCCGGGGATCTTCATCCGATCCATGGCCTCCAGGGGATCGCTGGGAGGGCTGGCCACCACGACAAAGGAGGTGGTGGATGTGATGGACGCCTACGGGTTCCCCCAGGTGCTCATCGAGACGGTGGGGGTGGGGCAGACGGAGCTGGAAATCACCCGGGCCGCCGATACGGTGGTGGTGGTCCTCACGCCCGAGTCGGGAGATGGGATCCAGGCCATGAAGGCGGGCCTCATGGAGATCGCCGACATCTTCGTGGTGAACAAGGCGGATCGCCCGGGCGCCGACCGTTTGGTGAAGGAGATCCGGGCGGCGCTGAAGCTCCGGACGGGAGGGATGCCCGGGGCCGCACCCGGGCACCACGGACCGGCCGGTCACCATGGTCCCGCCGGGCACCACGGACCCGCCGGTCACCATGGGTTCGCCGGGCACCCCGACTCGCCAGGTGGGGAGCGCCCGAGCCAGGAGGCTCCAGCCGTCTCCGACGCCTGGGTCCCTCCGGTCCTCCTCACCATGGCCCACAACGGGGAAGGCGTCGAGGAACTCCGGAGCACGGTGGATCGGCATCGAGGCTGGCTCGTGTCCTCGGGTGAGCTGGAGGAACGTCGTCGAGCCCGCATGGCCGACCGCATCCGTGAGGTGCTGGACCGGGAGGCACGGCGACGGATTCGCCGGCTCCTGGCCCGGGACGACTCCCTTCCCGAAGCCCTCGACCGCATCGACGGTGGGGCCGAGACGCCCTACTCGGAGGCCACCCGCTTCCTCCGACGTCTGGGACTCGGTGCAGGGGAACCGGATCTGATCCCCACCCCCATTCCGACGGAGTGACGCCAGCCCCGGTTCGGTGACACCGACCCTGTCTCGTTGACCCTCCTTCGAGGCCAGGTCATCTTTTTCCTACGGGTCATCCTCCCAACCGCACTTCGGAGCGCGTATGTCCACCATCGAACGCGACGTCACCGCCGCCACCCTCCAGGAAGCCCTCCGGAAGAAGGAGGAGGAGTTGGAAGCGCTCCGCGTTCGCCTCGCGGAGTGGGAGGCCGGCTACGCCGCCGCCCCGAAGCGGGACGTGTCCTTTACCTCGGTGTCCGGGCGCGAGGTGGATCCCCTCTACACGCCGGTGAACCGGGAGGGCGCGGAGGGCCATGACGAGGCGCTGGGGCTCCCGGGGGAGTACCCGTTTACCCGCGGTCCCTACAGCACCATGTACCGGACCCGGCTCTGGACCATGCGGCAGTTCGCCGGTTTCGCCACCGCCGAGGAGACGAACCAGCGCTACCACTACCTGCTGAAGAACGGGCAGACGGGGCTCTCCGTGGCTTTCGACTTCCCCACCCTCATGGGCTACGACTCCGACCATCCCCGCTCGCTGGGAGAGGTGGGGGTCTGCGGAGTGGCCATCTCGTCGCTGGCGGACATGGAGACACTCTTCGACGGGATTCCCCTCGATCAGGTGTCCGTCTCCATGACCATCAACGGGCCCGCCATCATCCTCTTCTGCTTCTACGTGGCGGCGGCGGAGAAGCAGGGGGTATCGCCGGATCAGCTCCGGGGCACCGTGCAGAACGATATCCTGAAGGAATACCAGGCCCAGCACGCCTGGGTCTATCCACCGGAGCCCGCGCTCCGGGCCATCGTGGACATGTTCGAGTGGTGCTCTGAGCACGCTCCGAAGTACAACCCCATCTCCATCTCCGGCTATCACATCCGGGAGGCCGGGGCCACGGCGTCACAGGAGCTGGCCTTCACGCTGCGCAACGGCTTCGAGTATGTGGAGCGGGGCATCGCCCGTGGACTGGACGTGGACGATTTCGCCCCCCGCCTCTCCTTCTTCTTCGATATTCACAACGACTTCTTCGAGGAGATCGCCAAGCTGCGAGCCGCCCGGCGGATCTGGGCCCGCCGCCTCAAGGAGGTCTACGGGGCCCGGAATCCGGCGTCGTGGCGCCTCCGGACCCACTGTCAGACCGCCGGCGTCACCCTCACGGCCCAGCAGCCCGAGAACAACATCGTCCGGGTGGCCTATCAGGCGCTGGCGGCGGTACTGGGCGGGACCCAGTCCCTCCATACCAACTCCATGGACGAGACGCTGGCACTCCCCACGGAGAAGGCGGTGCGCATCGCCCTCCGGACCCAGCAGATCCTGGCCCACGAGACGGGGGTGCCCAACTCCATCGACCCGCTGGCCGGCTCGTACTACCTGGAAACCCTCACCGACGAGTTGGAGGCGGAGGCCGAGGAGATCTTCCGGGAGATCGACGAGGTGGGCGGAGTCGTGCCCGGGATCGAAGCGGGCTGGTTCCAGAAGGAGATCGCCCACTCCGCCCTCCGGCAACAGGAAGAGATGGAGGCAGGGAGTCGGGTCATCGTCGGTGTGAACGGCTTCACCGACGGTTCGGAAGACAAGATCACCATCGAGACCCTTCGGATCGATCGGTCCGTGGAGGGGCGGCAGCGGGCGAGCATGGCCGAGTTGCGGGCCTCCCGGGACGACGAGGCGGTGCAGCGGACCCTGTCGGCGCTCACCGAGGGAGCCCGCACCGGTGCGAACCTGGTGCCCCTCATCCTGGACTGCGCCCGGGCCTACTGCACCCTCTATGAGATCCGCTTCGCCATGGAAGAGGTGTTCGGATCGTACCGGGAGCCGGTCTTCTTCTGATCCCGGTGCCCCGTCAACTCCGGGCCGGCGCTCGCCGCTGATCCGCCCGGGGCTTCTCCTCCGGACCGCCCGTCGCC
>PWZC01000221.1 GCA_003567615.1 Gemmatimonadota bacterium
CATTGTCGTCTTCACCGCGGACAAACAGCGGCGTGTTAAGGGAGTCGAGGAAACAGTATAGGTCGACCCCTTGCTGAAAATCCATGTTGGTGATGCACTCATTACAGATCCCATGGGTGATCTCCCGGTTTTCCGTGGTAGCTACCGCCGGTTCGCCAATTGTTTCTTTGCACCACGCACACTGTCTTCTCATTATTTGCTTTTCCGATCCTGTTTCACGAGCCTGGCGAAAAACCCGTTATATAATTAATAAACCGTGGTTTATGAGTCAAAACCAATTAAAGAATCGATGCCCTCATCCCTGACAGTCGCTTTGGCTTCATCCAAAGCTGCCGCATCGGTGTCGAATGCATCGGCCCAGACTGTTGAATTGCCGAATTCATCGACCACTTCAAGAGTCCAACCGCTGGTATCGCTACGGTAAATATCAACTTTGACGGATTTACCCCCATCGGTCAGTTCCTGACTCAAGGGGCTCATTTCGACTTTAAAATCACCTTCCATTTCTCATACTCCAGGGTGCAATTTACTAAAGGCGGTCATTGGCGCCAAAGACAGAAACTGATTAGCGCCAAAATCTGTTATTTGTCCATACATTCGCATATCTTTCCAAAAGCTAACCATTGTGCCGGGGGGTGACAAGCACAAGTTTGCTGCTCTAAACCAGCCAGGCCAGCGGCAGGCGGCGCGGCGGCTAATCAATTTGTACCGTTATCATGGCGGCGCCACCCGGCCGGTATAAAACGGGTCACATTCTTTATCCGTTAACAGCCCTACCCCCCGTTGTATTATGTCCATAAACGGACTTGTCAGGGCTACCAGGAAGTTGGGGGTGTCTACCCTGGGATTCTGAAAATCGCCATGAATAGCTTGTTCAACTACCGCACAACCCTCATGGTCAACCACTGCCACATTCAGATCCTGGAACTGCGAGTTAGCATAATCAATACCACCCGCCAGCGCGATTCGATTTTTTGCGGTTGCAAAGGCCACATCTTGGGCCCTGGCCACACCATCCGAAAAATCCCATTTTGAAACCAATTCCCGGATCTGGGTTTGCTCGCCGGTATGCGCGAAAAGACTGGCAAAGCCGTAGCCTCTGGTAATGCCGACTCCAAGCGGACCGACCACGAAAAAGGCAGCCGCATCCACCAGCTTGAAACGCTGGGTGGACTCATAGTGGGCCAACTGCTGGTCAATATTGAGACCATGCAGAATAATACCGGTTCCGGTAATCTCAGCCTGGCCATTCAGGCTGGCCACGATTTCAGAGGATGATTGGCCGGAGGAATTCAGTTGGGCAATGAATGTGGCTGTACCTTCAGCCCCTTTTTCCTCCCGGAAGGTTTTAATGAACTGTTCGATTTGGAAATCGGCCAGTTCAAGCTCAAAGGAATGACGGGGCCGGGATTCGGCAAAATCGCTTTTCATCCAACCTGTAAACTCCCCTCCAAGCAACTGTCCGGTCACTTGGCTGATCATTATTTGTTGGCTTTGACCGGATATTTCGGCCTTTACACCGATCGCTTCCAGGCTCGAGGAAGTGATTTGGCCGCAGGTCAGATTGCTGTTGAAGTCCGGCAGATTCAATTGAGATCCATCAGCCCGGGATGGACTCCATTCCAGGTCGTGTCCGGTCCAGTCACAATTTTCCACGGTTATCCGTTTGTCGGCTATTTGGTCGGTGAAGGAAAGGTTGAGATCTGAAACTTTAAAGTTTTGGATGGTCCAAGGTTGTGCCTGTCCTGAGTTTTCAGGCTCATGGTCGGGAATAAAGTTGAATCCTTCTTTTTCACTCCGCTCCAGGCGGAAGTTCGGTTCCACCAGATCAAGAGAGGCCAATTCCAGCTGGCCGCGGATCAGGGGCATTATCCGGACCCGGACTTCCAAGGCCGAGGCTTTAAACCACTCAGAATCGCCTTTGCTGATGCTAAAATCCTCGAACCGCAGTCCGGCTACAGGCCACAGCAGGACCCGGGACGGGCCTTGGACCTCGGCTTTCATGCCCAAAGCCTGGGAGGCAGTTTGCTCCAGACGATCCTTGAAGTCATCAGCATCAATAACCAGCCAGGCAAGTAAAACCAGCAGAGATCCTGCCAGAAACAGCCCGGCAAGGATAACCAAAAATATGCGGGCAGTCTTGGGCATGGGCATGGGCAACAAACTCCTTTTTATTCGTATTTTCTAAATTGCTATTGCAATACCGTCCAGATTGCCGGTTTGCGTCCAGCGGTTAAACTCCTGTTCTAAGGCTGCCAGGCCAGCAGGTCGCTCAGGGCGGTGGAGGTGAGCAGGTAGGACACCTGGCCGGCCCGGGCCCGTTTTTGAATTTCCCGCAGCATGTCGGCGGGCGACCAGGTGGGCAAATCCGGGGGGATGCCGCCCGCTGATGCCGCGTTTACGTAGCCCCACATATGTTGCACCGCGTTTTGGAGGCCACCGGGGCTGGGCGGGCGGCGCAGGGTTTCGGTGAGCAGTTGGGCCAGCCCGGCGAAGTCGTCGGGGGCGTCGCCGGCCAGTTGGGGGCCGAGTTGTCGATATAAGTTGGGGTCGCGGGCCATTACCGAGTACTTGTGCTGGGCCCAAAGCTGTTGGGCGTTTTGGGGCAGCGGCAGCCGACCCGGCTCCTTGTCCTGGTATTTTTCCGCCAGCCTGGCAAACTGGGCGGCCGGGGCATCCAGGTAAGTGGTCGGCCAGCTTCCCGCCGGGCCGGTCAGCCCCACCGGACTGCGGTCGGTGAAGCCGCGCAGGGCCATCTCGCAGGCCAACAGGCGGTGACGCTGCGCCAAAGCCCAGCCATGGCCGACCCAGCGCCGGGTTTCCGGGTGCCGGGAGTACCCCTTTTTATCCTGACTGATAATGGCGACAATCCCGTGCAACTCCCGGTGTTCGGCCAGCAGGCTCAGCCGGTTGAGATAACCAGGGTGAATATCCCAGACGCGCATGATTGGCCCCTTGCCAATGCCCCGAATATCTGCGTAAGCATTTGTTCGGCGTTCAAGAGAGCAACTTCCGCCCCAACTGCTCAGCCCTGGCCCACGGCCAGGAAGTCTCCAACAAAGCCCATCCATCGGCATGGATCAATCTTCAGACAACCAACACGCCGGGAAGGGCCCTGTTTTTTGCGAGGGATTAAAAGGAAATTCCTATCGGCTACCGGGCAACAACCCCGGCGAATCATTCGAGCCAGGGGAAGACAGCTCCGCGCGAAATCTCGGCAAAGCCTCAGGATAATTATCACGGATGAACTCGATCATTTCCTCTCGAACCTGGCAGCGCAAATCCCATGCGGATCCTGCATCCGCCGCACTGACCAGGATGCGCAGTTGAAGCGTCCGCTCCAATGCATCGGTTACCTGAAGGACCTTGACCTTCTTATCCCACTTCGGAGCATGCTCCAGAATCCGATCCATTGCCCCGCGCATCTCCGAAATCGGCACCGTGTAATCCACGTGCAGGAAGACCGATCCAAGGATGTCGGCCGAGGTTCGTGTCCAGTTCTGAAACGGCTGTGTAATGAAATAATCGATTGGCAGAACCAGACGGCGCAGGTCCCAGATGCGGACGATAACGTAAGTGAGCGTGATCTCCTCGATCCTTCCCCACTCGTTCTCGAC
>PWZC01000239.1 GCA_003567615.1 Gemmatimonadota bacterium
CCGCCGCCGGTGAGGAGGATGTGCTCCGCTCCTTCCGCCTCCAGGAGTTCGCGCACCCGCGGGAAGAGGGTCATGTGGGCACCGGAGAGGACCGACATGGCCACAACGTCCACGTCCTCCTGCACAGCGGCGGCCACGATCATCTCCGGAGTCTGATGGAGGCCGGTGTAGACCACCTCGAAGCCGGCGTCCCGGAAGACGCTGGCTATCACCTTGGCGCCCCGGTCATGCCCATCCAGACCGGGTTTGGCCACCAGCACCCGGATCCTCCGCTCACCTTCACTCATGGATTCCGCTCCGTGCACCGAGTTGTCCTGTTTGAACCTTCAGCCTCCTAAGCTAAAAACGACGCCGAGGTGGGGCTACCGCCCTTCGAAATAGTCCGGGAGATCCCGCACCGCCCGGACCCGGTCCACCGGGAACTGGAGCCGTCCCGCCGGATCCAGGAGGATAGCGGACATGTCGGCCCCCCACGCGCCCACCACGTCCACAGGATACAGGTCACCCACGTAGAGGCAGTCCTGGGGGGGGAGGCCCAGCCGCCGGGCACCTTCCTGGAAGATCCGCGGATCGGGCTTTTCCATCCCCACCCTGTCGGAGTCGATAACGAATTCCACCAGATCCCGCAGCCCGGCGCGGATCAGGACGTCCTCCATCCGACCGTCGGCGTTGGAGATCACCGCGAGCCGGTAGCCCTGCCCCGCCAGCGCATCCAGCGCATCGCCGGTCCCCTCTTCCACATGGGTCCAGAGGTGGTCCCGGGCATGCTCTTCCCGGAGCAGGCTTCCCACCTGGTCCATGGCCTCTTCCGGAACGCCGGAGAGGGAGAAGATGGTGATGAAGTAATCCCGCCAGAGGTGGGGTTCCGTTCCCACATGCCCCTCGGACACGCGGCGGGCCAGCTCCTCCCGGGCCGTGAGTTCCGCCGAGACGAAGCGCTCCACCTCCCACCCGACTCCGGCGGTCGCGTAGATCTGGGCCATGCGGATCCGGTCGGCGAAGACCAGGGTGTTTCCGGCGTCGAAGAGGATGGCGCGAGGGGACGGCGAGGTGGGAGACGGGACGGACGTCACCGGCAGAGCTCCAGGTGGCGAGGACGGTTGGATGGAAACGGCAGCTTCAGCTACCCTCGCCCGGTGGCGGAGGTTCGACCCACCGGCCTACCGGTCCACAGGACCCCGTGAGGCAGGGCCTTCCTCCTCGATCCTTGCCACTTCGTCGTCGGTGAACAGGCGTGAGTGGATGAAGAAGCGGACCCCCTCGGGCGCCTCCAGCGAGAACCCGCTCCCCCGTCCCTCCACCACATCCAGCGTCAGGTGGGTGTGGGCCCAGTACTCGTACTGCTTCCCACCGATGTAGTACGGCGTGCCCGCCAGGTCTCCCAGGTAGACATCCCGCTGGCCCACCTGGAATTCCCGTCGGGGGTAGCACATGGGCGAACTGCCGTCGCAGCAGCCGCCGGACTGATGAAGCAGAAGGGGCCCGTGGACCTCTTCCAGCGAGGCGAGAAGATCCACGGCGGCCTGGGTGGCCGAAGCCCGAAGCCCCTGCACCGCGACGGGCACCGACTCCACCGCGGCCTGGGCGGGTGGGGCGGAGGCCTGGGGTGAACTAGCGGCTCCGCCGGCCTGGTGGGAGGGTGGACCTGCGAGGGTGGGGCCTGGCTCAGCAATGCTCACGGCTACGGTCCTCCTGGGTTCGAGGGGGATGGGGCGATGGGACTCGGGGTGATCTCGTGGTTGGGAGGGGTGGAAGAGGTGGGGACACCCCCGGGATGACCTCCCCGGGAGTGCCCCACCGGCTTCCGTCCCAGGAGCGGGCACGGGTCCCGCAGCCGGAAGAGCGGCCTAGAAGAAGCCCAGCTTCCGAGGCGAGTAGCTCACCAGCAGGTTCTTGGTGTGCTGATAGTGGGACAGGCTCATGAGGTGGTTCTCCCGGCCGATCCCGGACTGCTTGTAGCCACCGAAGGCGGCATGGGCCGGATAGGCATGGTAGCAGTTCACCCAGACCCGTCCCGCCTGGATCCCCCGACCCATGCGGTAGGCGTCGTTCTGGTTGCGGGTCCAGACACCCGCGCCCAGGCCGTAGAGGGTGTCGTTGGCGATTTCCAGCGCGTCATCGAAGTCCTTGAAGCTGGTGACCGCCACCACCGGGCCGAAGATCTCCTCCTGGAAGACCCGCATCCGGTTGTGACCCTCGAAGATGGTGGGTTTGATGTAGAATCCCTCCTCCAACTCCCCTTCATGGACCCTGCGCCCCCCGCCGGAGAGCACCTTGGCTCCCTCCAGCTTCCCGATGTCGATGTACCGGAGAATCTTCTGGAGCTGATCGCGGGAGGCCTGAGCCCCCAGCATGGTCTCGGCGTCGAGGGGGTTGCCCTCCACGATGGCCTCGGTCCGGGCGATGGCCCGCTCCATGAAGTCGTCGTAGATGGATTCGTGGACCAGCGCCCGGGAGGGACAGGTGCAGACCTCTCCCTGATTCAGGGCGAACATGGCGAAGCCTTCGAGGCACTTGTCGAAGAAGTCGTCGTCGGCGTCCATGACGTCGGGGAAGAAGATGTTGGGCGACTTCCCGCCCAGTTCCAGCGTCACCGGAATCAGGTTCTCCGAGGCGTACTGCATGATGAGCCGCCCGGTGGTGGTCTCGCCGGTGAAGGCGATCTTGGCGATCCGGTCGCTGGAGGCCAGCGGCTTCCCGGCCTCCACCCCGAAGCCCTGGACCACATTCACCACGCCGCTGGGGAGGATGTCCGCCACCAGCTCCATGAACGCCATGATGGAGACCGGCGTCTGCTCCGCGGGCTTGAGGACCACGCAGTTCCCGGCCGCCAGCGCCGGCGCCAGCTTCCAGACGGCCATGAGGAGGGGGAAGTTCCAGGGTATGATCTGCCCCACGACCCCCAGCGGCTCGTAGTAGTGGTAGGCCACCGTGTCGGCGTCCAGCTGCGAGAGCCGCCCTTCCTGCGCCCGGATCGCCCCGGCGAAGTAACGGAGGTGATCCACGGCCAGCGGCAGGTCGGCATGGGTGGTTTCCCGGATGGGCTTCCCGTTGTCCAGCGTCTCAACCAGGGCCATGGCGTCCAGATTCTCTTCCAGCCGGTCCGCCATCCGGTTCAGGATCACGGCCCTGTCCGCCGCCGACATCCGCCCCCAGGAAACGGCGGCCGCATGCGCGGCATCCAGCGCCATGTCCACGTCCCGATGGTCCGACCGGGCCACTTCGCAGAGGGGCTTTCCGGTGATGGGTGTCGGGTTCATGAAGTACTTCCCACCCACCGGGGCGCGGTACTCGCCCCCGATCCAATTGTCGTACCGGGGTCGGATGGGGATACCCATCTTCTTGGAATCCACCGACGAGGGGAGGGTCGGAGGCGGAGTCGGAGCGGTGGTCGCCATGGGATCTCTCCTGGGCTGAACGAAACGGATGCTCGCCTGGTCTGCCGGTCGCGACGGCCGCACCGGGGAGCGGGAACGTGGATGGCACCCGTCCGGGACGGGCGCACATACAAACTCCACACTTCCCGAGAAGATCCTGACAATCCAGGGGAACCGCAAACGGGACGACGGAACAACGCGGTTTCTGCGTCCGGATCACCGGCGACGGGC
>PWZC01000117.1 GCA_003567615.1 Gemmatimonadota bacterium
AGATCCGACGGTCGTTCCCGCAGCGGAGGGAGGGGGATGGTGACCACGGACAGCCGGTAGTAGAGGTCTTCCCGGAAGAGTCCCTCGGAGATCCTCCCCTCCAGGCGACGGTTGGTGGCGGCCACCAGTCGGACGTCCACCTTCGCCGCACCTCCGCCCAGGCGATCGATCTCCCCCGTCTCCAGCGCCCGGAGGAGCTTCGCCTGAAGACCCACGGACATCTCGCCGATCTCGTCCAGGAAGAGGGTGCCGCCGTGGGCTCGGCCGAACCGTCCGTCGCTCCGCCCCACCGCACCGGTGAAGGCGCCGCGCTCGTACCCGAAGAGTTCGGCCTCCAGAAGACCCTCGGGAAGCGCGGCACAGTTCACGGGAACGAAGGGATGATCCCGCCGGGGGCTCATCCGGTGGAGGGTGCGGGCCACCGCCTCCTTCCCCGTCCCCGACTCCCCGGCAATGAGGACGGCAGCCGACGACCGGGCCACCCGAACCACCGTGCGATAGGCAGCCGTGAGAGCCGGTGTCGAACCCACCACCAGATCCTCCTCCCGGGCCGCCTCCGGGATGGGATGATCCCCCTCCTCCAGCAGATACGGATCGAGGAAGGCCAGGAGCCGCCCGGGGTCCGGTGGGTGGTGAAGGAGGAAGGCCACCCCGTGGGCCTCCGCTTCCATGACCTGAGCCAGATCGGGCGAGGGGTGCGTCGCCACCAGCACGCCCTCCGGAAGGGCCTCGGCGACGCGGGCAAGGAAGCGAAGATCTTCCTGGAAACTGCCGTCCGTAGCCAGGACCACCGCCCGCCAGGCAACCCCCTCCCCGGTGGACCGGGGAGAGAGGAACGAGAGCAACTGGGAGCGGGACGACGCCTCAACCACCCGGGCATGCGGCCGAAGGGCATCCACGATCTCCGAGGTCACGCCGGGAAGATGGACCAGAACAGGAGGCAGAGACGATTTCATGCCCATATTTTGTGCAATGCCTAAGTGATGTGCAATGGCATTGTGCAGCCATGACTCTTTCCTGCGGCTTCTCCACCACACCAGACCCCGTATCCCCTCCGTGGAGCGCCTGTCTTCTTCTCCCCGTCAGAGGCCGAGACCATGATTCTGGGGGGGTCGTGCCTCTGGCACCGAGCTTGCGACTCCGTTGATCGTGCTCACCATTCCAGAAGCGTGTGAGTTTGCACCGCATGGGACGGAGCGGACAGTTGAGAGCAGTGGAGTAAGGGCGGGAGCCGGCATGGGTGCCCTGCTCCCGTGGACACGACCCCTCGCAATGGGAAGGTGGAGGAATCATGGCAGCAGAGACTGCACGCATGGATCGAATCGGAGGCGGATCGGGCGGTGGGCTGGTGGAGGCCCGACCCACAGGAACACGGCTATGGGCTGCCTTGATGGGTGGGGCCATCCTGCTGGCGGCCGGGTGCTCGGACGATGCCACCGGTCTGACCCAGGACGACCTCGACATCCGGGGAGATCTGGAGGCTGTCGCCGGTCAACTCACCTCCCTTACCGAGCTGGAAGCCCAGGGCCTGGAAGAGGTGGGGCGGTCCCTCCCCGGTGAGGCCGTGGGACGACTCCTCCTCGACGCCGGAGCGGCGGCGTGGGAGGCGGAAGAGGCCCGGACGCTCGGGGACGACGAGGCCGCGGAGGGGCTGGAGCGGGCCCAGGAGGCTGCGCTCACCCGGGGGCTGCTCATGGCGCTGGGAGCCACCGAGGCCGCGGGGGTGGTGGAACGGTTGGAGGCGGCCCTGGCGAACCTGGAGTCACGGTGGCAGGGCGCAGACCGACCGGGCGCCGATCCCCATGCGGCGAGAGCGGCCCGCGAGGCCCTGCGGGAGGCGCGGCGGGGAGCTGAGAGGGCACGGGAGGCGCTGGGTGCCGGAGATCCGGCGACGGCGCTGGCAGAGGCGGCACAGGCCGGTGAGGGAATCCGCGGTGTGGACGCAGAGACGGCGGCCCGGCGCGCCGTTGCGGCGGCGCAGGCCCTCCTGGCACGAGCCGAGGCGCTGGTGGGGACCGAGCCGACACCACCCATCACCCGGGCGCTGGAGGCGGCCCGGGAGGCATGTGACGGGGCACAGGAGGCACTGGAGACCGGAGAGTGGCGTCTGGCCGTGGCCGGCTCGGCGCGCTGCGCAGGTCGGTCCCGCTCGGTGATCGCCCGGCTCATGGTAGGCGTCGGACCCGACGCTCTCGCTGAGCGAGCAGAGGCCATGGTGAACCGGGCCGGTGACCTCCTGGAGCGGGTCCGAGCCGCCGCCGGCAGCGACCCTCGTCCCCCCGCCGCCCGTTGGCTCCAGGAGGCGGGTGAGCTCCTGTCGGAGGCCCGGGCCCATCTGGCGGCCGGCGAGTACCGGCGAGCTATTCAGACTGCCCAGGGATCCTCGTCCCGATCCATCCGGCTCCTGGCCTTCCTGGGAAGCGGGCCGGGTTCGAGTTGAACGGATTTCGTTTGTCGGCCTGAGATGCGACAGAGGGGGGAGGCGCACGGTGCGCCTCCCCCCTCTGTTTTCACCGACCTGTCGTCAGGCCCATGGCGAAAGATCAGAGATCCGCGTCGTCCACATCCTCCTCGGCCACCGGCGCGCCGGCATCCAGATTCCCGTGGTGGAGGAGGGCGTTGAACACCAGGCTGTAGGAACCCAGCGTCCCGGAGCGCCACATGGGGTTCATGGTGAACATGACCACGTGGCCCTCACCCACCCGCACATCCACCATAGCCGGGCTGCTCACCAGCTCCCTCGGGTTGACCAGTCCTCCCGAGATGAGGAGCCGAGTGGGTTCCTCGTGGAACCGGAAGATGGTCCGCACGTTATGGTCGGCACCGGCCGAAGCCTGCCACCAGCCGCCACCGGCACCGGCATCCTCCCCTTGCTCCTCCAGGAAGGCCTGCACCCCGGCCTGACCCCAATCCCGTCCCCGCACCTGGGGCTGATCCCGATCCAGCGGACCACCCCGCCCGGAAAGGCGGGTGTTCGTGCTTCCATCCGGATCCTGGGCCACGCGAGATCCCGGGCGGGGCCGTCGGTCATCCAGCACAGGGCCGTGTCCCACGTTGAAGTAGACGCCCAACTCCTCGTCGTACCCCCAGGCCAGGGGGCTCCCGGTGTCGGCCAGGTTGGCCCGGAAGACTCCGCCCGGCGCCCAGAGGTCCTGGGGCTCCCGGAGCCCGACGCCGGTGGCGATACCGAAGTGGACCGGCAGCACATTGCTGCTCCCGATGGTGAGGAGCGTGCCCCCCTCTTCCACGAACCGCTTCAGATGCATCACACCCTGAAGCTCCAGGCCGCCCCGGATGTCCGGGGACGATGACTGACGCCCGATGTGGGGAGTGTGCTCCGAAGCCTGCCACGGAATGGGATCGTCACCCTGGACACCATGCAGCAACGCCATGGGATCCGTCACCGACGGCCCCATGATGATCACATCCCACCGCGACCCCAGGTTCGGGGTGTCGCGCACCTCATGGACCGAGACGTAGTCGTAGGGCACGCCGTACTCGTCGAGGCCGATCCGGACCCAACCCTCGTTCTGGGTGGTGAGCCAGGTATGGACCACCGCCACCCGGGGGAAGGCCAC
>PWZC01000276.1 GCA_003567615.1 Gemmatimonadota bacterium
GCGACATGGACACCGACCCCATCACCGTCGTGGTGGAGGAAGGGGAGCCCCGCTTCGAGCTCCAGACCCGGGGAGACGCCTCGGCGCTTCTGGGCTTCTGGACCGAGAGCCAGGGTTGGCGGGATGTGACCGGAGCGGCCCTGGAGCGCATCGAGGCTCCCCGGGACGTGGAGGGACAGGGTCTACAACCCCTTACTGCCTTCGGCGCCAATGCGTCGCTGACGCTGCGATACTTCGACGCCAGCGGGCGGCAGGTGGACTTCGGAACGACCGAACGGCAGGCTGAGGCCCCTCGGGATCGGCTCTGCACCCCTCTCTCCGGGCGCTTCCGGCCGGTGGATCCTGCCACCACGGTGACACCCTGGCCCACTATGCCGCATCCGGACGGGCAGTTCGGGGACGCCCTCTACGCCGAGCGCACCAACGGTGATCTACTGCCCATCTTCCACTGTGACCACATCCACATCTACCCCGAGGCCGAGGGGAGCGTGGGACTGATCATGCAGGCGTGGGACGCTGAGTCGGGGGCTGCGGTGGCCGAGTCCACCCCCATCGAGTTCGTGGTGACCGGCGGGGAGTGAGGCTCGCCCCGAAGGACCGCCACCACCGCCGGCCCGGCCCCGGGGTTCTCAGCCCCGGGTCCGGGCCACTTCCGTTCCGACCCGTGCCCCGGTGGCCCAGCAACCGCCCAGGCTCACCGCATCCCGCCAGCTTCCCACCAGACGCACGCCGGGAGTGGCCTCCTCGAATCGGGCCACCTCCCGGATCCGCTCCAGGTGACCCCGGGTGTACTGGGGGATGGCCCGGGGCCACCGGGTGACCCGCTGGTGGGCGGGGTCGCCCCGCAGACCCAGGAGGTCTCCCAGCTCCCGTCGGACCATGTCCAGGATCTCTTCCTCCTCGGCCATGGCCCGCTCGGGAGTGCGGGCACCGCCCACGAAGTTGGCGATGACCGCCTGCCCCTGGGGGTTGCGTCCCGGGAAGATGGCGTTGGGCCAGAGGGAGCCCAGGATGCCGCGATCCTCCCCTGATGGAGCAAGGACCCCGAAGCCGTCCAGCGAATGGTCCACCCTGTCCATGGGGTGGATCACATGCACCACGCTCACAGGGGCGTAGGGGATCGCCGACAGCGCCCGGGCCACCTCGGTGTCCAGATCGGCCAGGAGGCGCGCCGCCACCTCCGCCGGCACGGCCAGGATGACGGCACCGGCCCGAAGTGTCTCCTCGGTTCCACGGTCGGCCTGGGAAAGCCGAACGGTCCACCCTCCTTCATCGCCTTCGTCCCGCTCGAGCCCCACCACCCGGGTCGACACCAGGACGGGTTCATCCAGCGCTTCGGCCACGGCTTGCGGCCAGCTCTGCAGTCCCTCGTCGAAGGAGAGGATCTGGTTCCGCGGCCGTTCCTCCGGCGTCCCACCGGCGGCCTCCCGTTCCTTCTGCTCCTTCCGGGCCGCCTGAATCCGCTTGACTCCGCCCCGGATGATACTTCCGTGTTCCTGCTCCAGGGCATGGAGCTCGGGGAGCGCCGCCGCCACCGAGATCTGTTCCGGATCTCCGGCGAACACCCCCGAGACGAAGGGGTCCACCATGTGGTCCAGGACCTCGGGCCCCAGCCGTCGACGGATGAAGTCGGCGATGGATTCCTCCCCGGACTCACCCGGCCCACCGGCGGGTTGTGCTCCACCCTTCCGGAAGGGTTCACCCAGGAGGCGGAACTTGGCGCCAGTGGAGAGAAGGGATGTGCGGGCCAGGGAGAGCGGGCCGGAGGGGAGCTCCACCACCTTCCCCTCATGGACCACGAAGCGGCGTCCGCTGGCCGGATCGGCGGTGAGGGTGCGGGCACCCAACCCCACCTGGCGGAGCGTCTCCTGGAGCTCCGGATCCTTGGTGGAAAGGGTCTGCGGGCCCAGATCCAGGACGGTTCCGTCGTCCAGTCGGGCCGAGCGGACCACTCCACCCACCTGGTCGTCGGCCTCCACCACCCGCACCGGAATTCCACGCGTGTGCAGGCTCCACGCCGCCGCGAGGCCGGAAACGCCGGCCCCGATCACCACAACCGGATCCATATCGAATCTCCCGCAGGGAAGGGGTAGTGCTTCCCGGGGGCTGGAGCGGCCCTGAGCCGATCCTCATGCGTCGGCCCCCGATGACTCCGTCCAACATGGGAAGGAGGGAGGCACGAGGGAAGGCGGAACGATGGAACGGGCCACCTCCCCCTCCTCCCGCCCGCATGGTAGGTTGAGTCTCATCGGCTCCGGGGAGATGCTCGCCCCCTCCGGACTACCACCCGTGGATCCCCCCTTCCACCGACCCATGACCTTCTTCGACGAACTCCGTTGGCGCGGCATGCTGGCCGACGCCACCGACGCTGCCGAGGCCGCCTTCGCCGAGGGCGTCCAGACCGCCTACGTGGGCTTCGACCCCACGGCGTCATCCCTCCACGTGGGCCACCTCCTGCCGATCCAGGGTCTGGTGCACCTGCAGCGCGCGGGTCATCGGCCCATCGCCCTGGTGGGGGGTGGGACGGGGCTCATCGGCGATCCGTCGGGGAAGAGCCAGGAACGGAAGCTCCTGACCCGGGACGAGGTGGCGGCCAACGCCGAGGCGGTGCGGGCCCAGCTCGAACCCTTCCTGGACTTCCGGGGGGTGCCCAATCGGGCCCAGGTGCTGAACAACCTGGAGTGGCTGGGCGACATGCCCCTTCTGGACTTCCTTCGGGATGTGGGGAAGCACTTCCCGGTGAATGTCATGCTCCGGAAGGAGAGCGTGCGCCGTCGCCTGGAGGAGGGGGAGGCGGGGCTCAGCTACACCGAGTTCTCGTACCTCCTTCTCCAGTCCTACGATTTCTACCGTCTCTTTGCGGATCATGGTTGCGGGGTGCAACTGGGCGGGCAGGATCAGTGGGGCAACATCACGGCCGGCACCGACCTCATCCGCCGGATCACCGGGGAACGGGCCCATGGGGTGGTCTTTCCCCTCATCACCACGGCGTCGGGGGTCAAGTTCGGAAAGACCGAGGCCGGCGCCGTCTGGCTCGATCCCAAGCGGACCTCCCCCTACCGCTTCTACCAGTTCTGGCTGAATACCGACGACGCCGACCTGCCCATGTATCTTCGCTACTTCCTCCTCCGGGACCGTGATGAGATCCTGGGGCTCGAGGAGAGCCTTCGGGACCGCCCCCAGGAGCGGGAGGCCCATGAGGTGCTGGCTTCCGCGATCACGGAGCGGGTACATGGCACTGCGGGGCTGGCACGGGCCCGTACGGCCTCCGAGGTACTCTTCGGCGGCGGAGCCGTGGACGACCTGGATGCGGCGGAGATCGCCGACATCTTCAGCGACGTGCCGTCCAGCCGGATCCACCGGTCGGCCCTGGAGGGCGAGGGGATGGGGGTGGTGGCCCTGCTCGCCGAGGTCGGGGTCACCTCGTCCCGGAGTGAGGCGCGGCGGGGCATCGAGCAGGGAGGGGTCTACCTGAACAATCGCCGAGTCGACGATGCAGGCGCCACGGTCCGGGTCGAGGACGCGATAGAGGGGCGTTTCCTGGTCTTCCGGAGAGGGAAGAAGCGGTTCC
>PWZC01000235.1 GCA_003567615.1 Gemmatimonadota bacterium
ACCATCGAGACCAGCGCCCGTCGCGGTGCGGACATGGTTCAGCAGGTCCTTGGCTTCGCCCGGGGATTCGACCGCAAGGAGCGGGTGGTGGATATCCGCCGGGTCGTCTCGGATCTGGAGCGGGTCATCCGCGACACCTTCCCCAAATCCATCGACATCCAGGTGGAATGTCCCGAGGGGCTCTGGCTGGTTCTGGCGGACCCGACACAGCTTCATCAGGTCCTCATGAACCTGGCGGTGAATGCCCGCGACGCCCTGCCCCACGGAGGAAGGCTTCGGATCGCCATGGCCAATGTGGTCCTGGACGAGCACTACGCCACCATGAGCGGCGAGGCGTCCCCCGGACCCCACGTCCGGATCTCGGTTGTGGACTCGGGCATGGGGATGTCCAAGGAGGTCATGGAGCGGATCTTTGATCCGTTCTTCACGACGAAGGAGGTGGGGAAGGGCACCGGCCTCGGACTCTCCACCGTGGCCGCCATCATCAAGGCCCATGGCGGCTTCGTCAACGTCTACTCGGAGCCGGGAAACGGGACCACGTTCCGGCTCTACTTCCCGGCGAGGGAAGAGGGGGAAGAGATGGACCAGGAGGTGCTTGGAATCGAACTCCTTCGAGGCGACGGTGAGGTGATCCTGGTGGTGGATGACGAGAGCTCGGTGCGGGAGATCACGAAGCAGACGCTCCAGACCTTCGGCTACCGAGTGGTGACGGCCAGGGACGGCGCCGACGCCGTGGCCATCTACGCCCAGCGTGGGGAGGAGATCGACCTGGTGCTCACCGACATGGTCATGCCCATCATGGATGGCCCGGCCACCATCCAGGCGCTCAGAAGAATGGATCCCCAGGTCCGGATCATTGCTGCCAGTGGCCTGGGCGCCAACGGCGGGGTGGCCCGGGCCGTCGAATCCGGGATCCGCCACTTCCTCCCGAAGCCGTATACGGCGGACACGCTCCTAGGGGCCATCCACCGGGTGCTGCGGGAGGACTAGGGGGGCCGCCGTCGGCACCCTTTCGTGGTCGGGTCATGATTTCGGCGCGACGTCAACCCGCCGATTCGGGTTCGGGCTCCGGGGTGTGCATGGTGGCCCCCATGGCGTGGAAGCCGTTGTCCACATAGATCGTGCTCCCCGTGATTCCTGCCGCCATCGGCGAGGCCAGAAAGGCGGCCGTGTACCCCACGTCCAGCGCTTCCAGCGACCGTTCCACGGGTGTGTTCACCTCGTAGAATCGGATGATCCGGCTGATGAATCCGATGGCGCTGGCCGCCCGGCTGGCGTAGGGTCCAGCGCTGATGGTATTGACCCGCATGCCCCACTTGCGACCCGCCTCCCACGCCAGTGTTCGCGTGTCGCTCTCCAGCGCGGCCTTGGCGGAGCTCATGCCGCCTCCGTATCCCGGCACCGCTCGCTCAGCGGCAAGGTAGGTCAGCGAAAGTGCCGAACCTCCGGACCTCATGTGTGGCCCCAGGGCCTGCAGGAGGCTGACCAGGGAATAGGAGCTGGTGCTGATGGCATCGAGGTAGCCTTGCCTGCTCGTCTCCAGCAGAGGGTTCTTGACCTCCGGACCATTGGCCAGCGAATGGACCAGGATGTCCAGGGAGTCGGACCCGAAGTCCGCGAGCATGGCGGTGGCGAGACCGTCGATGCTGAAGTCCCCACGTCCCTCATACCGCTTGCTGTCCAGAACCTCTTCCGGGACCTCGTCCAGCGTGTCGAAGGCGGCGTCCAGGGGATAGATCCGCTCGAATTCCAGCATGGACCCGTCGGGGAGGGTCCGTGAGGCGTCCAGGCGACCCCGCTCCAGAAGCTTTTCGAAGATTCCCATGGCAGGGGGCCAGGACGCAATGCAGACGCTGGCTCCGGCCTGGGCAAGGGCGCGAGCGATGGCCCAGCCGAATCCGCCGTCGTCGGCGACACCGGCCACGAGGGCCCGTTTTCCGGACAAATCAATGGGGAGCATGTAGGTATTTGGGGGAGGGGTGTCGGAAGGCGGCGCAGAGTGGACCCGAGTGGTCCACGTTGGCCCGATTCTGGATTCATGGATGCCATGAAGGGTATCCCACCTCGCCGCTGGGCGTCAACGACGCGACCCTTCCAGGCCGATGGCGGTCAGGTGCCACCACGGATCCGCCCCAGCACGACCATTCCCAGGACCACCAGGAGGCCGATGCCGATGAGGACGGCCAGGGCGGCCATGACCGTGGCCCCCACGATTGCGGCGAGGGTATCCCAGAACCCGAAGATGGCGATGAGGATGACCAGGAGGATGAAGAGTGCAAGTCCCATCGCGGTTCTCCGTTGTGGATTCTTTCGTGGGTGGACCTCAAGCGACTACCCTTCAATATGACCTTTGCCCGGCCCGGCGCCACACTTCCACCCGAGGAGACGTCCCCATGTCATCCATCGTCACGCTGACCGTGAATCCGGCTATCGACAAAGGTACGAAGGTTGAACGGGTGAAACCCTCGAAGAAGCTCCGGTGCGAAGAGCCCAGTCGGGAGCCGGGTGGAGGCGGTCTGAACGTGTCCAGGGTGATCCAGGAACTGGGAGGGGACTCTCGGGCCCTCTACCTCTCCGGCGGGGCCACAGGTGAGATCCTGGAAGGACTTCTGGATGACCAGGGGCTTGATCATTACCCCCTGCCCGTCAAGGGGTGGACAAGGGAGAGCCTTCACGTGACCGAAAGATCGACTGGCGACCAGTTCCGTTTCGGCATGCCCGGTCCCAAGGTGGACGAGGGGGAGTGGGGCTCGGTACTGGACATCCTGCGTGAGCTCGATCCCAGACCCGACATCCTCGTGGCCAGTGGGAGTCTGGCTCCGGGAATGCCGGATGACTTTCTCGGGATGGTCTCCGAGATAGCGGCGGAGTCAGGTGCCCGCTTCGTGGTGGACACATCGGGAGCGCCGCTTCGCAAGGCGGTTGAAGTCGGGGCGTATCTGGTGAAGCCGAACGTTCGGGAATTCCAGGACCTTGTGGGCCGGGAGCTGCCCAATGAGACAGCGCAAATCGAAGCCGGTCGCGAGCTCATCGACGAGGGTCGGGTCGAGGCCGTGGCCCTCTCCCTGGGACGGGGGGGCGCCTTCCTCATCACGGCGGCAGGAGGAGAGCACATCCGGACTCCGACCGTGCCCATTCGGAGCAAGGTGGGAGCCGGCGACAGCATGGTGGCCGGGATCGTCCTGGGTCTGGCCCGGGACTGGGGCCTCGCCAGGGCCGTGCGCTTCGGTGTGGCCTGTGGGGCCGCCGCCGTCATGACCGAGGGCTCGGAACTGGCCCGTCGAGAAGACGCGGAACGGCTGTTCCGGGAGATCCGGCACGGCGCCGACGGATCGTGACCGGCGCTCCCTTCCACCGCTACCGCAGCTTCATCCCGGCCGGGGAGTGGGCCGCCTTCACCGGGGCTCTGGACCGTCCTGAGCCCCGGACCTTCCGGGTGCGCGCCGGTCGGGCGGATCCGCCGACGCTGGTGAATGCCCTGGAGGCCCAGGGATTCCGGGTTTCTCCCCTCTCCGGGTTTCCTGGCGTCTTCCGCGTGGACGAGGAGCCCTTTCCCCTTTCGGAAACCCT
>PWZC01000161.1 GCA_003567615.1 Gemmatimonadota bacterium
CCCAGGAGCGCCACCAGAACCGTCCCCAGGGGCACGAAACCGGTAAAGTTGGTGACGAGCTGTTCGACGATTCGTCGAACCCCGTCTCCATTCATGAGGCTGATGGCCTCGATCTCGCCGGTGGGACTCCGACCCGGCGCGCCCTCGGGACGAGGGTCGGCCACCGAGAGTTCGAACCAGCCCGCCACACCGGAGACGAGCACGACCCCCAGGGCGAAGAGGGCGAAGAGGGTGACCGGGTGGGGGAGCAGATTTCCCATCCGCTCCACGAAGTCCAGGAAGACGCCGAACCACCCCTTCTCCGATTGCTCGGCGTAGCGATTCGACGACATCAGTTGGGAGGATGGGCCTGGGCGGAGGAATCGACGTCCACATCCCCGTCGACGTCGGCAGTGGCGGCCTCAGGCTCAGGCATGTGTCGCTCATACCACTCGAGGATCCGGTTCAGGTAGTCCTCGGCCTCGGCGCGGGTGGATCGGGGCATGCCGTGGCCTCCATCGATGTAGCTGACCCACTCTACGGTGCGTCCCAGCCGGCGAAGCGCATAGAACATCTCGGAGGTCGTCCGCTCGGTCACATTGTGATCCTGCTGGCCAGTGAGGAGAAGAAGGGGGGTCTGGATCCGGTCCGCCACCATTACCGCCGAGTGGTCGAGGTATCGCTGCGGCATCTCCCAGAGCGTCCCGCCGATCCGGTCCTGGCTCCGTTCCGGGGCGTGGGTGTTCCGGGTCCCGAGCCGCGGCGAATCGGTGTAGAAGCTGATCATGTTCGCCTTCCCCGAGATGTTGATGGCGGCGGCGAAGCGGGAGGTCTGGGCCACCAGCAGGTTCACGGCGTAGCCACCGTAGCTCACGCCCTGGATCCCCATGCGATCCGGATCCGTGATGCCCCGCTCGATGAGCTGGTTGGCGGCGGCGGTAACCCCCTTGAGCCACCCTTCTCCTGGATAGCCCTGCACCAGGTTCACCGACGGCTGGACCACGACGTACCCCTGGGCATTCAGGAGCTGGGCCTGGGTGTTGAACCCGGGGTTGAAGAAGGATTCGTAGAGGATGAAGACCGTGGGATACCGGCGATCGTCCCGGAATCCGGGCGGCAGGTGGAGGATCCCGAAGAGCTCCTCGCCGTCCACATCCAGGTAGCGCATGAGCTCCATCTCACCGACGGCCCGCTCGGCCAGCCACGGGTTCGGGTCCGGGCCCAGGTAGCGCGGACTCTGCATGTCCCGGCCTGCGGTCATGAGGCGGGGAAGGCCCCGGGCGTCGATGCTGGTGAAGAGGAGGGTCTCTCCATCCTCGGAGATATCGAGGCCGGTGATCCGCCGATCACCTCGGGTGAGTTCGGTCCGCTCCCCGGATGTGGGGTCCACCCGGTGGAGCGCCCACGACCACTCCGTGCGGGCCGATTCCAGAAGGTAGAGGTCGCGGGCCGAGCGGTCCCATGCCGCCACCGACCATCGGGGCGCGTCCTCATCCTCCGGGTCCAGCTCCAGGATCCGGGTCCGCTCTCCGGATCCGGTGTGGAAGATCCAGTATCCCTCGTCGGTGGCGGCCAGCAGAAGGGTTCCGTCCCAGCTCAGGCGCTCAGGCCTGAATCGAGGCGTCTCGTCCGACTCCTCGCCTCCCGCATCATCGCCCCCGGCCAGGACCCGCGCCTCGTCCATCTCCACCGTCCGGAAGCGGAGCTCACCCTCGTCCCACCAGACCCATGCCGCACCGTCGCCCGACCACCGAGGGGACAGACCCCGGTCGTTGGAAATGATCACCCCGGGCTCGGCTCCATCCAGCATCTCCACCTGCACCCGGTCGTCCCGACCAAAGATCCGGTCGTAGTCCGTCTCTTCGGTGATGTCCACATGGACCCGGAGGCGGCCCTGGGTGAGCGGCTGCCACGAACCCAGCGCCTCGTCTTCACGGACGACCACGGCTTCACCGTGGGAGGCACCGTCCTGGTCAGGAGAGGCCTGCTCTGGATCCCAGGCCAGAATTCCGCGCTCCAGCCCCTGGCGGCGTACCTCCTCCCAGGAGAGGAAGGGGTCCTCGCTGGACCGAACCACGATGGGTCCGTGCACCTCGTGGAGGAAGCGCTCCCGCGCCGTCTCCTGCCACTCCCGGGTTCGGGCGTCGAAGAGGAGGCGGGAACCGTCCGGGGTCCAGTGGAGCTGGGCATCTCCGGTGAGGACGCGGTCGTGGGGAAGGCCGACCAATCGGGGGGCGGACGCGGACGTCCCGCCATCCGCCGAAAGGTCGAACACCCGGATCTCGAAGGGTGACTCCCCGACGAGGACCGCCAGATGACGTCCATCAGGGGACCATGCCGCCCGCTGCAACTGAATCGCTCCGGAGAAGATCTCCAGCTCCTCTCCCGAAGCCGTGTCCACCAGGAAGACCCGGGACTGCACCGGGGCGGTGTAGGTGGGGTCTCCGAACCGGTAGTTGTCGATGCCCAGCCGATCCTCCATGGCCGTCAGGCTGATGAGAGCCAGGCTGCCGTCGGGGCGCATGGCCTCCACGGACGCCGTTCGGTAGCGGAAGAAGTCCGCCAGATCGAAGGCCTGCCCTTCCTCCGGCGTCTGGGCGGCCAGCGTGCCCATCGCCCCGGCGGGTCCCAGAAAGAGCCCGAGAAGGAAAAGGAGCACCGCCGGCTGGATCCCTTGCCGGAGGCAGAAGGGGCGGCGGAGCGGTGAGAGGGATCGAGATGTGGGCATTGAAACCTCCAGGCAGGAGAGCGGTGTCCCCCTGCCCTGCTCCCGGGGACACGGTCCAGGTGACTCGAGGGAGAGTAGATTCGGGAAGAGCGACGGGAAAGGGTGCGGCACCTGCGAACCGCACGGTGCTCCTAGCGGCCCGGTGCGCGCGGAGGTAGCCACCGGTCCATGGCCTGAACCAGCTCGTCCAGGGAGACCGGCTTCGCCAGATATCCGTCCATTCCCGATGCGATGAAGCGGTCGGCATCACCGGACATGGCGTGGGCGGTCATGGCGATGATGGGGATCTGCGGGTTCCTGATTCCCTCGGCCCCCTCGCGGATGACCTGCGTGGCGTCCACCCCATCCATGACCGGCATCTGCACGTCCATGAGGACCAGGTCGTAGGGAAGGTCCCGGAGCGCTGCCAGGGCCTCGACCCCATTTCCTGCGACGTCGGCGCTGAGTCCCAGCTTTTGAAGCATGCCCACCGCCACCATCTGGTTCACCTGATTGTCCTCCACCACAAGGATTCGCCGGCCCCTTCCCCTGAACCGGGTGGCCAGGGTGACCGGTTCCCTCGCCTCAGGTGCGGCTTCCCCTGCCTTCGGGGGCCGGAGGCGGCCCTCGCGGCAGTCCTCTCCGCCCAGTCCCAGGACCTTGCAGACGGCCGAAAAAAGGTCGGCGTGGGGAATGGGTTTCACCAGGTAGCTGTCGTACCCGATCTCGAGGCAGCCCTTGCCATCGCCACGGCCGCTGAGCGATGTGAGCATGATGAGGCGTAGGGCGTCCAGTCGTCGATCGGCGCGGATCACCCGACCCACGGCGAGTCCGTCCATCCCCGGCATCATCATGTCGATGATGGCCAGGGAGAAGGGCTCGCC
>PWZC01000231.1 GCA_003567615.1 Gemmatimonadota bacterium
GCGTGGATCGCCTCCGACAGGTCACGGGCTCCCTTCAGGACCCGGTTCCCCAGGCGGCGGCTCACGGCGTCCGAATCCCCCGAATCACCCACCCCCGCCAACGCCAGGGCCAGCACGGCTTCCAGCGCCCCCTCCGGAGTCCGGACCCGCTCCCGCGCCCCCGGCGGAAGCGCGTCCAGAAGTCGGCGAGCTTCGGCGACCTGGCCAGGTCCCAGCGTTCCGGCCGAAGCCAGTATCCCCCCCAGGAGCAGCGCGGCAGGCAGCCCCCCCGCCGCCGCCGGGTCCCGGCCCTCGGCCAGGTCCCGGATGGGATCCCGACGGGAAGCACGGCCCGCAGGACGGTCGGGTCGCGGCTTGGGAGCGGGGGGAAGGTCGTAGCTCCCATCCCACGACGGCTCGATGCGCCGGATGCGCCCCGGCAGGGGTGGGTGGGTGGCCGTGAGCCCCGAAAGGGCCTTTCGCCGGCCCGACGCGAAGAAGAGGTGGCTGGCCTCCTCGGCGTGGGAGTCCTGCAGCCGGGATCCATGGCCCGCCGCTCCGATCCGCTTGAGGGCGTCGGCGATCCCCGAGGGGTTCCGGGTGAACTCCACGGCGGCGGCGTCGGCCAGATACTCCCGTTGCCGGGACACCGCAGCCTGGATGAGGCGCCCGGCCAGCACGCCCAGGTAGCCCAGAACCACCAGCGCGATCCCGATGACCGCCACGGCTCCGGCCTGTCCGCCGCCCCCGGAGCTCCGGCTCCGTCCGCCCCCCATGCCGCCCCGCATGACGCCCCGCCCCACCACCGTCAGGACCAGGATGCCGAAGAGGAGGCCCATGAGCCGGATGTTCAGACGCATGTCCCCGTTCAGGATGTGGCTGAACTCGTGGGCCATGACCCCCTGGAGCTCATCTCGGGAGAAGGCGTCCAGGGCGCCCCGGGTCACCGCCACCGCGGCGTCGTTCAGCGTGTGCCCCGCGGCGAAGGCATTGATCCCGGACTCCCGGTCCAGGATGAATACCTCCGGCACCGGAACCCCGGAGGCGATGGACATCTCCTCCACCACATTCAGGAGCTGCCGCTCGGCCGGATCCCGGGTCCCGGGGTCCACCCGGCGCCCTCCCAGGAGCTCGGCCACCGCTGAACCGCCCTTCCGGAGCTGGCTCGTGCGGAAGGCGGTTCCGCCCCCGATCATGACCCCCATCCCCACGACGACGAGGGCGAAGAGACCCGGGTCGAAGAGGTCACCGGGCGAGAAGGGACCCGTCGGTGCCCCGGGCTCAGCAGAGGCGCCGGATATTCCCAGCGCCACCGCCGCTGTCAGGTACACCCCGAGGATGAGCGCCGCCACGGCCAGCCCGTACAGGAGCACGAGCTTCCGGGAGAGTCCCCGGGCCTGTTCCTGGACCTCGAAGAAGTCCATCTACCGGGCGTGCCAGGCCCGCAGCACCTCCGCCTCCTGCTGGGCCGTGGCCCCGGCGCGGAGGGTGGCCCGACGCTCGGCGTCTCGGCCATGGTGGTACTCCAGGGTGGCGGTGGCCGTGTCGGCCAGGGAGCGGAAGGTGAGCCCTGCCGCCACCTCCCGGGAAAGGTCGAAGCGGGCGAATCCCTCGAACCCCGGGGTGGGAGGCCGCCACACCGGCATCTCCCGATAGGCCCGGAAGCCGTGCTCGGCCAGGAACTCCCGGGGCACCCAGGTCCACGAGAGCGGGGCCGTGGTCACCCCGGCGATGCCGTAGAGGAACTCGGCCATGGAGCGACCCCGCTCCGGACCCACCGCCATGTACGTCCCCGTGACCCGGTCCTCGCAGAGCCGGATGCACCATTCGCACAGGTCCCGGACGTCGATGACCTGGATCCGATCCTCCTCGGCGTTGCCCGGAGCCAGGATCTCCCCGCCCCGCTCGATCCGCACGGGCCAGTAGGTGAAGCGGTCGGTCTCGTCGCCGGGACCCACGATGAGGCCCGGTCGCACGATGGTGGTTCGATCGCCGAAGGCGGCCCGGGCCTCCTCCTCGGCCAGAGCCTTGGCCAGCCCGTACGGATAGGGATCGCCCTCGCTCCAGTTGGCGGTGGTCTCCCGCGTCAGCACCGGCGCGTCCACCGTACCCGGCACCTGGCTCAGGTCCGAGAAGACCGAGCGG
The DNA here is from genome assembly GCA_003567615.1 of Gemmatimonadota bacterium. Lineage (GTDB taxonomy): Bacteria > Gemmatimonadota > Gemmatimonadetes > Longimicrobiales > Gaopeijiaceae > PWLA01. The sequence goes on from PWZC01000231.1 coordinate 2,125, forward strand.
GTCGAGATGAAAAGGTACACATCGGCGGCGTCACGCAGGAGCCCGGCCGAGTCCCGCACCCAGTAGGGGGCGTCGGCGCGGGAGGCGGAGTTGTCGATGACGGCGTCCCAGCGACGACCGCGCAGGGCGTCCAGTTCCCCCGCGGCCCGGTCCCCGGTGAGCTCCTCCACCCCGTCGAACATCCCCGGCGCCGACTGTCCCCGATTGAAGACCGTCACCTCGTGACCGCGCTCCAGGGCGTAGCGCACCTGATGGGGTCCGATGAACCCGGTCCCCCCCAGGATGAGGAGACGCATCTGGCGGGACGGGCCCGTGGAAGCGCGCGTGGTCTCCGGACCGGTGGACGGGCGGGAGACGCGGGCGCCCAGGCCACCGGGAATCGCCAATCCGGCCGCCGCCGCACCCCCGGCCGCGGCGGTCACCTTGAGGAATGTCCGTCGTGACGTCATGGAAGGCCGTCCCATCCCCGGAGGTGGTGGCTCGGCCGTGACAGGCCGGAAACCGAGCAGTCTTCCCCGGTCCGGGATGCGCGGAGAAGTGACAGGCGAAGCTACGCCCTTCGGGCCCGCCCGGAAAGCTCGGAGCGGGGGGGCGGTCCGCTACGGGACGCGGCAGGTGCCGCCGGGGCACGGTGCAGGCGCACTCTGCCCCTCAGCGCATCCCACCTCCACCGCCCCCTACACCGGTGGACACCCCGGCACCCCCGGAGAAGCCACCACCGGAGAAGCCGGAGCCGGCCCCAGCGGATGCCTGCATCCCCGGCTGGGACCCCTGGGTGATCCAGAGGAAGAACAGGAAGGCAAGGAGATCGTCGTCCTGGCCTGTCCCGGTAAGGCTCCCTCCCGTGGCCCGGCGGATCCACGCGGGGAGTTCCAGCTCCCCGCCGGCCTCGCCCACGGCCTTCTCCAGGCGGGTCAGAAGCTTCGCCGAGACCTTCGGGTCCAGAAGCAGGAAGGGCAGGTGGTCAGCCAGGAGTCTCGCCCCGCCCTGCGGGTCCGACTCCACCTTCGTCTCGAGATCGGTCCGGAGGTCGTCGTGCCTCGCTCGGATCCAGGCCCGTAGCCGGGCCCCCTTCTCCGAGAGCTGGTGGGCCCCTTCAGCCGCCGAAATCCCCAGCCCGACGGCAACCATGATCAGGGCACCGATGAGAACCGCCGTCAGCTCCACAGACGGCACCAGGAACGCCGCCAGGGCCATGATGACGGGAAGGAGGATGGAGCCCGCAATGGCACTCCACTTCCGCTCCGGATGGCGCTCCACGAGGTCCGCATCCACCAGGTCCGCCTGCGTCCGGCGGTAGCCCCCTCCCCAGATCCAGCGTGAACGACCGAGGAACTCCTGGAAGGTGTCCCGCTCGGCCACCGCCTCCAGGAACTCGACTTCAACCGGGGAGAGGGGGTCTCCCTCCGGGTGGGGGTCAACCCGGTGGACCAGCAGCTTCCC
>PWZC01000217.1 GCA_003567615.1 Gemmatimonadota bacterium
CACTTCCCTTCTCCTACGGGACATGGACGCTGGTGGCGCCGTGGTCGGTGCTGGTTGTGCTGGGCGCCGGGGGAATGGCCTGGCTCCCAAAGGTGGTGGACACGCCTCCTGCCCTGACACTTCCCGGACCCGGCACCGAGATCCTGGTGGGACTCGTGCCCGTGCTCCTGGGGATCGGTCTCGCGGGGCTGGTCATCCGCCTCACCGGAAGCGGCGGACCCACCCACTCGCTCCCGGCACGGCTGGTCCAACTCCGGATCCCGGCGGGGGACCTTCTGATCCCCCTCGAGGCCCTGCTCCGTCGGCTCCCCCGCCCCGACCAGGAACGCTGGGTAGCGGCCCTGGAGGCACGAAGGCGTCGGAGCATCGCCTGGGGCCGGCTCGTTGCCCGCCGCCTCGACCGTCTCGCCGCCCGCGACGTGGAGACGGTGAACGGGCCGCTCCTGGGCATCATCCTGGCACTCCTGGCGGCGGGTCTGGTCCTCCTGGTGGGGTGTACCCCGACGGGGGGAGGATGAGGAGCGCCTCCCACCCTCGGGTCGGCGTCCTCCTCCTGGCCATCCCCATAGCCTTGGGACTGGCCGCCACAGCCTGCGGCGAAACCCAGGAACTACGTGCCCCGGCCCCGGAGATTCGTGGCGAGTCCGATCCCCTCCCCGCCCTTGAACCCTCCCTTCTGGTCGCCCCGGTCCTCTACGACCTGGCCCCCGCCGTGGAGGCGCTGGAGCGCGAGGTCCCCCGGACCTTCGGGAGTCTGGGCGAGCGCCGTGAGCACCCCTCCAACGATCGGATCACCGTGGCCGTGGAGGTGGAGCGCTCCCCCTTCGCCTGGTCCATGGAAGGGGATACGGCCCGCCTCTCGGCGACTCTGCGCTACCGGGTCCGAGCCTGGTACGACGCGCCCCTTGTCCCGGAGGTGAGCGCCTCGTGCGGGACCTCTGACACGGAGGACGATCGCCCCCGTGCCACCGTGACCCTCACCTCGCCCCTGACGGTGGACGCATCGTGGCGACTCCGATCCGAGGCCCGGCTTGCCACCCTCGAGCCCGCCAGCGACGAGGACGAGGACGCCTGCACCGTGACCCTGGTCGGGATCGATGTGACCGATCGGGTCATGGCCGCGGCTGAGGGATTCATCGAGGATCACCTCCATCGGGTGGACCAGGAGGTGGCGGAGGTGGACCTGAAGAGCCGGCTCCAGGACGTCTGGGAGCGCCTCCTGGAACCTCATGAACTCACCGACGACGTCTGGCTCCAGATCCTCCCCACCTCCGTGGCCCTCGGCGAGATCCAGGGAGATGGGGACCGGGTCCGCCTTGGACTGGCCCTGGGCACCACCCCTCGGATCCGCCTTGGCCCCCGACCCGAGTGGAAAGTCACCTCCCTGCCGGAACTGGGCGAGGGCATACCGGGCGACGGCCTCCGGATCCTCTTGGAGGCCCGGGCCGACTACCCGGAGGCGGGAGAGCGGATCACCGAGGAGCTGGGCGGGACCAGTCGGGAGTTCAGCGGACGCACGCTCCGCTTTCTCGAAGCCAGCCTGCAGGGGATCGGAGAGGGGAAGGTTGCGCTGGGGATCCGCTTCGACGGCGACGCCAGGGGGAGGATCTTCCTGGTGGGCACTCCTGAGCTGGACCTGGACGCCGGGATGATCACCGTGCCCGATCTGGACTTTGATCTGGAGACGGAAAACCTCCTGGCCCGAAGCGCCGCCTGGATCGCACGACCCCAGCTCCGGAGTATACTACGGGAGGCGGTACGGATTCCGGTAACCGACCTTCTGGGATTCGGAGAGGAACAGCTTCACCGAGGCCTGAACCGGGAGCTTTCGGATGAGGCGACTCTGGAGGGAGAGGTCTTGAGTACGGAACTCCTGGGGGTTCGGGCCACCGTGGAGCACCTGGAGGTGCACGCTGCGGCCACGGCGCGTACCATCCTGTCGGTGAGCCACTGATGGACCGGAAGGCCGTGTTCGCCCGGGACGACCATCGGTGCGTCTATTGCGGCGAGGGTCCCCCTGAGGTGGAGCTCACCGTGGACCATGTGGAGCCCCGTCGGAAGGGCGGGGACAACAGTTCGGGCAACCTGGTAACGGCGTGCGCGGGGTGCAATCGGGCCAAGGGGGGCCGGCCGGCTTGGGCCTGGCTCCGAGACCGCAGACCGGAACGCACGCGGTTTTTGGCCCGGGCGCCCTACGTCTGGCCTCGACTCAGGCAGGCGGTACAGGAGGCCGCGCGCCTCCATGGATGAGTGGGTCGAAGCACTCATCGACGCACTCCTGGAGCTCCCTTCGTCCACCGTCTACCTGCTGGTGGCGATCCTCTGCTGGGCCGAGGCCGCCTTCTTCCTGGGGTTCATCACGCCCGGGGAGTTGGCGGTGGCCACGGGAGGAATCCTCGCTTCCCGGGGCCGGGTGGACGTCACCCCCCTGGCCGGGATCGTGGTGGCGGCGACGCTGGCCGGCAATGGCACCGGATTCCTCCTGGGACGGCGATGGGGCACCGGTATCCTCGAGTGGGCCCCGCTGCAGCGCATCCTCGGCGAACCCATCGCCTCGGCCCAGGCCTTCATGCGCCGCCGCGGAGAATGGGCCATCGTCCTGGGACGCGTGGCCACCCCCACCCGGATCGTGGTGCCCTTTCTGGCCGGCGCCTCCGGGATGCCCTACCGGCGCTTCCTCCTCTTCGACGTGCCGGCCACCCTGATCTGGGCCGGCGTGTGGATCGCCCTCGGGTTCTTCCTGGGCGAGTCGTGGGAGCGGGTCCAGGAGGTCGCGGGGACGGCTGCCGTGTTGGTCCTCATCCTCTTCGTACTGGCGCTGGTGATCCGGTGGATCGCGGCCCGGGTGGCCGCCAACCAGCGGCGTATCCGCGCCTTCGGCCGGTGGCTCCTGCGGATCACCGGCACCAGGGGGTTGGCCCTCTTCCTGGCTCCGGCATTCCGCTGGCTGGGTCGGCGCCTGAACCCCCGCCTGGCTCAGGGCCTGGGACTCACCATCGGGTTCCTGGCCCTCTGGGGAGCTGTGGGCGGAGTGGGGTTGGTTCTCAGCCAGACCCGGGCGGTATGGGGGCTCGCGCTCATCGACTTCCCCGTGCTGGAGTGGATGGTGGGCGTGCGAACCGAGGAGGCGGTGAATGTGGCTCGTTCCGGTCTGCGAGCGTTCCACTGGCCGGGAATCTTCGGTGTAGCCGTTCCGGTGATGGCCCTCCTGGCATGGCGCGTGGGATGGGTGGCGGCCGTCCGGGTCGGTCTCGGATTGGTAGGCGCCGCCGGCGGCGCCTACGTACTCGACCGGGCGGTGCTGGAGGGCTTGGTGCCGAGGGCGGAGTTCCCCTCGGTTCCCGTTGCGGTGGCGGCGGTACTCCTTGTCCACCTCACCGCGGTGACGGCCCGACGACTGGGATGGGGAGCCTCCGTGGCCTGTGCGGGGCTGTGCACCTTCCTCCTCTGTACGGTGGCGTTGGGCACCGTGGTGGCCGGGTGGGCCGCGCCCTCGGGGATTGCCCTGGGGCTGGGATTGGGGCTGGCCTGGGCTACCGCCCTGGAGCTCCC
>PWZC01000136.1 GCA_003567615.1 Gemmatimonadota bacterium
AGGTTCGGGTCCTTCAGGACGGCGGGCTTCACCACCAGGACCGTGGCGGCGAAGGCCGGCGCCACCAGGAGGGCCATGAGGTGGTTCGTGGAACCCAGGAACATGATGTAGACTGCCAGAACCAGGAGCCACCCTGCCCCGGGCTCATCCTTCCGGTCGATCCAGCGCATGACGAGCCAGGCCACCGCCGCGATGCCCAGGAGGCTCAGGGTGTACACCTTCTCGTTCACATTGGACTGATTCCAGACCGTGTACGCGGTGGCCGCCATGAGCGCGCCGAGCCAAGCCCCGATGAGGGGCATCCTCCGGAGCCAGAGGTCGTCGTGCTCCGCTCCGATCCAGCGCTGCAGCACCCGATGGGTCACCAGGAAGAAGAATCCGGTGCCCAGCGCCGAACTCACTGCCGCCAGAAGGTTGATCCGCACCGCCACCGGCAGCCCGAGCGGGGACAGGAAGAGGTCCCAGGCCCGGCCGATGGTGACGAAGAGCGGGTTCCCAGGTGGGTGCGCGAGCCCCATGATGTGCGCCACCGTGATGTACTGGGGCGTGTCCCAGAACCAGGGCGAGGGGGCCAGCGTCAGCACGTAGAGCGCCAGCGCGGCCAGCGCGGCTCCGGCGGCGTGGGCGTACGGCGGCGGGGACGGCGTCATGACGGTCGGGTGCGGGGGACGAGGCAGGAGTTGGGACTTCGCCGGTCCGGCCTCCTTGCCGGAACGACGAAGCCCCTATGGATAAGCCCGAGCCTTGCGTCGGGGAAGGGCCGACCCGGGCACGGGAGGGCCCCGAGGGCGGCGGACGGGCCTCACGGGCGCAAGCCGGAGCCCTCGACGTGGTTCTACTCCCCCCGACGGATTAGGATCTACCCATGACCACTCCACTCCGCGACACCCTCCGTTTCGCCCGGGGCTGGGTCCGCCCGGCATCGGACCTGCGAACCCGCACCCTGGCGCTGGGCACGGCTTCCGGCCCGTCCGGGGACGCGCCGACCGGCGACCGGGGACCCGCCACCGGACTCCTTCTGGAGAGGGCGGGGGACGGCCCCCCGCGACCGGGGTGGGTCGTCCTCCACGGGATCACCCGGCCGGGCCCCCGTCACCCGGCCCTCCTCCACTTCGCCGGCGCCCTGGCCTCCACCGGAGTCCGCGTCCTCATCCCCGAGATCCCCGAATGGCGGCGCATGGATCTGGCCCCTGCCCGGGCGCAGGAGATCATCGGGCTGGCGGTGGACCGACTCGCTTCGGACCCGAGGACATCACCCGGGGGGGTGGTTCTCCTGGGGTTCTCCTTCGGCTCGGCCCAGGCCCTCTTCCACCTGTCGGACCGGTTCGTCCGGGGAGAGCCGGCGCCGGTGCGGGGGGTGGCGGGGTGGGGAGGCTACGCCGATCTCGGTCGAACCGTGCACTTCCAGTTCACCGGCGAGCATGGGTGGGGCGATGACCGCTACCGGGCAACGCCGGACCCGTACGGCCGCTGGGTGGTGGGAGCCAATATCCTCCCCCTGGTCCCCAGCCTGACCGGGAGCCGGCCGGTGGCGGAAGCCCTCCGACGGCTGGCGATCCGCTCCAGCGAACTGCAGATGGCCGGCTCTGCTCCCAGCTTCGACAGCGTGAAGTTGCAACTCCGGGTGGGGCTGCCCCGGAACCTTCGCCCCCTCTTCGACCTCTTTGCGCCCCGGGCCGGGCGAGTGCCGCCCCGGGACGAGGCGGGCGAGATGACCCGACTCCTGGTGGAAACGGCGCGAGCTCATCTGCCCCTCCTGGATCCCCTTCCCCTCATCGGCGAGATCCCGGTTCCGGTGCGCCTTCTCCATGCCCGGTCCGACCAACTGATCCCCTTCACCGAGACGCTGGCGGCCGCCCGGATGCTGGAGGGCCGGACCGCTGGCCTCGACACCCGGATCCTGGGGCTCTTCAGTCACTCGGGCGGGTCCGCCGGAGGTGGGATGGCAGCCCGGATCCGGGGGTCGCTGTCGTTCCTGGGCGCTCTGCGCTCGGTCTTCGGACTCTCGGCCTCTCCCCCGGCGGAAACCGGCTGAGTGGCGGCCCTGGAGGGACCGGACCGACGCGGGGCTACCCGAGAAAATGGTACGGAGTTACCCGGGAAAACGACGCGGGGTTACCCGAGAAAACGGCTGACCAGAGCCCAGACGGCGGATCCCAGAAAGAGGACCAACACCAGAACCACGAGGCGCCGGCGATGGCCCCGGAGCCGCCGGGCCGCCCGTTCCTGTTCGGCGGCCCAGCGGACCTCGTCATCGTCGGGGGGATGGGAGGGCACCAGCGTCGAGCCGGGGTCAGACCGGATGCTCGATGGGCTCGTGACCCATCACGTCCCGGAGCTTCGGGTGCGCCTTCCAGAGGTAACCGGCCATGACCACCACCCCAACCAGGTTGCCCACGGCGATGTTCCACCACGCCAGGGGGCCCAGGAGGAATTCGGCCACCACCGCGATGATCCCAAGGAAGAAGGCCTCGAAAGCCACGAAGAGGAGAAGAGCCCCGATGAGGAGGGGCGGCTGCTCCTCGGCCTGATGGGCCAGCGCGGCGGCGGCCGTCCCGATGGCGATGAAGACGGCGTAGTGGATGGGGGTGTAGGCGGCGGTGATCCAGAGTGAGACGTCAACCTGGTTCAGGTCCGTGGCGCCCAGGAAGAAAACCGAACCCAGCGCCGAGGGGGTGAAGAAGGGACGCCCCTGGATGGTGTCCACCACCAGGAACCAGGTCGCCACCATGAACCCGGAGGCGAACCCCGAAATGACCCCTTCCCGGAGCACCCGATTGGCGGTGTAGGCTTCCCACCACTTCACGGCCTTTACGGCGCCGCTGAGCTGGAGGAAGCTCATCATGGCCACCCCGGCCAGGATGTTGCCGGCCAGCACCTCGACCCACCCCAACTGAGCCACCACATCGACCCCGGTGACCGCCACACTTCCGAAGAAGACCACGTCGAACATGAGGAAGCCCAGGACCAGGCCGAATACCAGGTTCGGTACCCGGGTGAGGAACGACACCGCCCAGGCGGCGGCCATCCCCACCAGCATGAAGCTCCCGAAGTGCAGGGCCAGGAAGAGGAGGATGAGGCCGGGGCGAGCCTCGACCCCCTCGATCCCCACAAGGGCGTTGCCCACCATGGCAGGGGTACGGAACGGTTCGCCCTGGGCCGTATCCACCAGGAGAAACCACATGGCCAGGGCTGCGGCGCCCACGATGCCGGCCACGGCGCCCCGACCCACGATGCCTGCAGAACGTCCCACGGTGACCTCCTTGGATGGAACGGGACGGCCACCCCGTCGGGGCCCGGCCCGTCCACGACTGAATTCCCCTGCGCTGGACAGGGGGTCAAAGTCCGACATGGGACCGGGTTTGCGCAAGCCCCCAGGGTCCCCTCCCCCCATCTTCGGCGCTAGGTTGGAGACCCCGGTGAGGCTCACCGGGGACCGCGGCGAGGGTGCCCCTTCCAACCCGGCCGCTTCGTCCCGACCCGGCCACTTCATCCCAACCCGGCCAGCTCCTCCATGACGCCTGACGA
>PWZC01000162.1 GCA_003567615.1 Gemmatimonadota bacterium
ATTTCAGCGGGGTGGAGGTCTGTCGACGTGTTCGAGAGCGTGCCGACCACGACCACCACACCTACCTCATCGTCCTCACCGCGCGAAGCGCCAAGGCCGATCTGGTGAAGGCGTTGGACGCAGGCGCCGATGACTTCCTCACCAAACCCTTCCACGCCGGTGAGTTGCGGGCGCGGGTGAGCACCGGCGCCCGCATCGTCGAGCTTCAGGCTCGGCTGTCGGCCCGGGTCGCCGAACTGGAGGCGGCGCTGCGGAGGGAGGAGGAGCTCCTGGGCCTCCTCCCCCTCTGCTCCTACTGCCGAAAGGTCCGGGACGACGGGGAGTACTGGCGCGGCCTCGAGGAGTATGTGGCCAGTCGTCCCGATGTCCAGTTCAGCCACAGCATCTGTCCGTCCTGTTACGAAACGCACCTCGAAGGAGAGCTCGGTCCCATGGATCACGGTGAGCTCGAGGGAGAGCGGCGATGACCGACTACCGGGGCGTCCGACCTGTGGAGCATCCCACTCCGTACGAGGGTCCGACATCACCCCCTCCGCCACTCCGTTCGTCGTCCCGGGGTGCAGAGGTGCCCGGCTGGCTCACGCCGGAGCGACAACTCGCCTGTTTCATGGACCAGCGGCTGGAGGGCTGTCTATTCCTGGCGCTGGACGAACCCCTGGATTGGAAGGGGACCCGCGACAAGAATGCAGCACTGGAGCGGGTGGCTCGGGAGTTGCGCGTCGTCAAGGTGAATCCGGCCCTCCTGGACCAGTATCGGGCCAAGGAGCTGGATTTCCTCGGCTCGACACCTCTGGACCTTCTCCCGGGCCGGCCCGACGAGGTCCGGCAGCTCCTCCGCCATCATCTGGATCGAGGTCGCTCCCGAGCTGTGACCCGGGAGGCTCGAAGCGACGGAAAGCCCATCTGGATCGAGGGGGAATACACCTCACTGGAGAACGGCGAGGGCCACCTGGTCGGTCTCTTCGTGGTCCAGCGGGACATCACTCAGAACAAGTACATGGAGGTAGCACGGCGGGAGGCGCTGGATCAGTTGGACGGCTTCTTCACCAGCAGCCTGGACCTCCTCTGCATCGCCGATCTGGACGGTCGCTTCCTTCGTCTGAACCCGGAATGGTCCAGGGTGCTGGGCTACGGACTCGATGAACTGGAAGGCAGCCGTTTCATGGACCTGGTCCACCCCGACGACGTGGAGAGGACCCTCCACTCCATGGAGAGACTCGGGCGGGGAGAGTCCCTCATCTCCTTCGAGAACCGCTATCGTCGGCAGGACGGATCCTATGCTTGGATCGAGTGGAGGAGCACCCCCCGAACGGGTGGCCTGGTCTACGCGGTCGCCCGGGAGGTCTCGGATCGGAAGGAGCAGGAGCGGGCACTCCGGGACGCCGAATCCCGCTGGTCGGGCATCCTCCACAACATTTCGGATATTGTCTGGTCCATGATCTGGCCCAGCGGGCAGCTCCAGTACCTGAGCCCCACGGCCGAGGATCTCTATCGTCGTCCCCTCATCGACTTCCTGGAAGCGCCCGAGCTCTGGCATGAGATGGTGCACGCCGAAGACCGAGCCATGGTGGACCGGTCCTTCCGGACACTCCTCGAGTCCGGCGAATCGAGCATTGAGCACCGGATCGTGCGAGGCGACGGTGAGGTCGCATGGGTCCATGTGGCCTGTCACACGGTTCGTGACGACGATGGGTCGGTGGTCCGCATCGATGGCATTACCACGGACATCACGGAGCAGCGTAGGGTGCAGGAGGCGCTCCGGGCCAGCGAGGCCCGCCACCGCCTTCTCTTCCATGGGTCACGAGACGCCATGATGACCCTTGCCCCACCCACCTGGGGGTTTACCGAGGGGAACGCGGCTGCGCTCCGACTCTTCGGTGTTCCCACTCCAGAAGCCTTCACCGCTACCTCGCCCTGGGCGCTGGCCCCGGAGCGACAGCCCTGCGGAACCCCGTCGTCGGACCTGGGTCGGGAGCACATTGGCAGGGCGCTGGAAGAGGGGAGTCACTTCTTCGAGTGGAGCCACGCCCGCGCGGACGGATCCCCCTTCCCCGCCACCGTGTCCCTGACCAGGATGGAAGGCGAGGACGGTGTGTTCCTGCAGGCCATCGTCCGGGACATCTCCAGGGAGAAGGCTGCCGAGGATCGGCTCATGGAGGCCTATCAGCAGCTTCAGGAGGCCACGGTCCGGGCCGAGGAGATGGCCCGACGGGCCCAGGCCGCCAGCGTGGCCAAGAGCGAGTTCCTGGCCAACATGAGCCACGAGATCCGCACCCCCATGAACGGGGTGATCGGGATGACGGGCCTCCTGCTCGAGACCGAACTCACACCGGAGCAGCGCCGCTACGCCGAGACGGTGCGGACCAGCGGAGAGTCGCTTCTCACCCTCCTCAACGACATCCTGGATCTGTCGCGGGTGGAGGCGGGCAGGATGGAGCTGGACACGGTGGACTTTGATCTTCATGAACTCCTGGGCAGCCTATCGGCCGCCCTGGCACACCGGGCCGAGGAGAAGGGCATCGAGTTCGTCTGCAGCCATCACCCCAATGTCCCCACCCACCTCCGCGGGGACCCGAGCCGGATTCGCCAGGTTCTCATCAATCTGGCGGGGAACGCCGTCAAATTCACCGAGGAGGGAGAGGTAGCCGTCGTGGTGGAACTGGCCTCCGAGGAGAAGGAGGCCCTCTACCCGGGAGAAGAGGTCCAACTCCTCTTCACCGTGCGGGATACGGGAATCGGAATCCCCCCGGACAAGGTGGACGCCCTTTTCGAGAAGTTCACCCAGCTCGACGCCTCCACCACCCGCCAGTACGGCGGATCCGGCCTGGGGCTGGCCATCTCCAGGGAGCTGGTGGGACTCATGGGCGGGGAGATGGGCGCCGTCAGCCCCTGCCCCGTGGGTACTCCATCCCCCGAGGCCCCTTCGATGGGAACGGCCCCGGAGCTGGGCGGGCCTGGCTGCCTCTTCCACTTCACCGTCCCGTTGCACGTGGCCGAAACTCCGGAACGGGCGTTGGCCGAGGAGCAGACCGGGACTCAGGCCAGTCTCCAGGGCCGGCGACTGCTCATCGTCGACGACAATGCGACCAATCGGGAGTTGCTGTGGCTCCATAGCCAGGCCTGGGGCATGCACCCCCACGAAGCGGTGAGCGGCGCCGAAGGACTCGAAGCCCTTCGGGTGGCATCCTCGGAAGGGAACCCGTTTCCGGTGGCGTTGGTGGACATGCAGATGCCAGGAATGGATGGAGAGGCCGTGGCGCGGGCCGTGCGCGCCGACCCCCGCATTGCGGATACCCGGCTGGTCCTTCTCACCTCCATGGGGTTCTGGGGGAACCGCGAGACCCTCCTGAAGGCGGGCTTCGACGAGGCCATGGTCAAACCCTTCCGGACCACGGACCTCCAGGGACTCCTGGGACGCCTCCTGTCCCATGAGGGGACGATCTCGGACACGGATGAATCGAAGGGGCCTGGCAAACCCACCGGAGGCGAGGGGCTGACGGACCGATTCCGGGACC
>PWZC01000326.1 GCA_003567615.1 Gemmatimonadota bacterium
CACCGCGAGATCCTCCGTGCCCAGTTTCAGCAGGAGCTCGAGGCCCTGGTCACGGCCTACGATGGGGTGGGCGGGGTCCATGTCGTGGACCTCACCGACGGGACCCGCTTCGCTGCCCGCGACGACTTCATCTTCCCGCAGGCATCGGCCATAAAGATTCCAATCCTCCTCGAGCTCTTTCGCCGGGCGGAAGGAGAGCCTGGGCTGCTGCAGCGCCGGGTCGAGGTGACGGACGAGGTGCGAACGGGGGGGAGTGGTGTCCTGCAGCATCTTACAGACGGCGGGAGTGCCCTGTCCCTCGAGGATCATGCGGTCTACATGATCCTCTACTCGGACAATACCGCCACCAACATCCTCATCGACGCGTTGGGAATGGATGCCGTCAATGCACTGTCCGCCTCATTGGGCGCAACGGAAACCCGTCTTCAGCGGAAGATGATCCGTCCGGAGGAATCGGTACGGGGCAACGAGAACCTCTCCACTCCGCGCGACGCAGCCGTCATCATGGAGCGCATCGTAGCCTGCGATCTACCCATGAGCGAGGCGGCCTGTCGGCGCGTCCAGGAGATCCTGTCCATCTCCAAGGGTGGAGCCTACGTGGATCCCATTCCCGGAGGCGTCGTCGTGGCCTGGAAGCCCGGAGGGATCACAGGGGTGGCGGCTGCATGGGGCGCGGTGGACCTCCCCGGTCGCCCCTACATTCTCATTGTCATGTCCAACTACGGCGGGGATGGCGGCACGCTCATCCACGAGGTGTCTGCAGCCGCCTGGGGCTACTTCTCTCGCCTGGCCGGCGTTACCGAGTACGGAACCCGTGTCCCTCTGAGGCTCCTGGAGCGTACCGGCGGGCCTGCACCGGACACCTCATCCTCCCTCTCCACCACCAATGGGCAGGGGAGGGGTGACGGAGAAGACGGCGTTCAGCCTTGAAAGTTCGGCCTCCAGCCTGCGATTGACCTCCAATGCCTGATCGGGACTGTCACTGACCACCAGGATGTGGGTGACCTGCTCCTGAACCACGAATCTGCCCTGCCAGGTGCGCGTCTCGCGCCGGGCATTGGTGTGCTCCGCCTCGAGGAGGTGCTCGATGGCTTTCAGGCGTTTCGGGGTCATCGGCGGGGAGATTTCGTATCCGTATGCCCATGTCTTCCGGGACGATGGCCGGCAATTTTGATAACCCATCGGTAAAACATGCTCCTCGTGCGCCCCCGAATCCACCAACCGCAGAGCCATCCGGAACCACTTCAGCGAAGGGAGGACGAAATGGAGAAAGGGAATCTCCACGAAGGATAGTCCAACGCACCGCCGCCGGGTATCGCTCGGAATGATGAGACGGCTATGACGCGTCGTCTCGTTCGTGGGCGTAGATGGCGACCTGCAGCCGGGAATGCAAGGCCAACTTCTCCATGATGTTGCGAAGGTGGCTCTTCACCGTATGGATGGAGATGTGGAGTTCCTTTCCGATGGCTTTGTTGCTCATCCCCTCGGCGATGAGATCGATGACCTCCCGCTCCCGGGGCGTCATGCGCACCGACTCCTGGTCCTGGCTTCCCCCCTTCGAAATCGATTCCCTGGCAATCTCCGAGAAGAGCGTACCGGTCATCTCGTCGGGGAGCACCTTCAGCCCCGCCGCGACCGCCCGGATCGTTCCCACGACGACCTCCAGGCTGGCGTCCTTCAAGATGAAGCCGGACACGCCCACCGTGACGAATTCCGAAAGATCCTCGTGGGCCGGAAGGAGGTCCATCACGATGACTCTGGCGTGGGGGAAGTCCCTCATGGCCTTCTTGGCGAGTCGGAGACTGTCTCCGTTTTCGAGACCCAGATCGAGAAGGACCACATCCGGGTCGATGCCCCGTAGGATGGAGTTGAGTCTCTCGGGATCCCCGCCGATGACCCGGATGTCCGAAGAACGGTTGAGAAGCGTGGTCAGAGCCTCCCGCACGAGACGATTGTCCTCGATGAGCGCTACTGTTACCACCCGTCCATTCCTGGGTAGCCCTGCCCTCCGATTCTCACGGAGATGGCTCTGACCGTTGGGACTCTCACCAATGACTGTCTGATTCAAGCGACGCTCACTTGTGAAAGGTTCGCTCACCCGATATCGCAGGAAGGCGACCCGGTAACAGGAGTTGGTGGCAACGTCTGTGCCAGGACGACCGGCGGAGACCCAGGACCTGGGGAGGGGCGGTCACCAGGGCCGCCCCGCCCCACGGGCCAGGCGTCCGGTGGTAGCAAAGGAGGGGTCAGGCCGGTTCGGGCCCATCTTCGTGCGGGGGGGCCTGGTCTTCGTGGAGCCAATCCTGGAAGACGTCTCCGTAGATGTGCCAGACGGTCACGAAGAGGGCGGCCACGATGGGACCCACGATGAATCCAACCGCGCCGAAGAGGACGATCCCCCCAAGTGTGCTGAGGAGGATCAGGAGGTCCGACATGCGCGCATCGCGGCCGATGAGCCGGGGTCGAAGCAGGTTGTCGATGGTCCCCACCACGATGGCGCACCAGGCCAGGAGACCGACGCCGGCCACGATCTGTCCCGCCATGAACAGATAGATGACGGCGGGGATCCAGATGAGCGCGGCACCGAGGGCCGGGATGATGGAGAGGACCACCATGACCGTGCTCCAGAAGGCGGGGCCGGGAACCCCTGCCACCCAGAAGGCGAGGCCCGCCGCACCTCCCTGGATCAAGCCGATGAGGAGCGACCCTCGCACAGTGGCGCGGGTCACGGAGACGAATCGCTCGAGCAGCTCTTCCTTCTGAACGTGCGCGAGGGGAATGTACTGAAGGATGGTGCGGAGGATGCGCGGTCCGTCCACCAGGAAGTAGAAGAGCGCGTAGAAGAGCACGAAGAGCTGGAGGAAGAAGCTCAGGGTGCCCCGGGTGGCGGCCGCCAACGTTCCCATGAGGAACGAGCCGGCCCCACCCGCCGCCTCCCGAACTCGTGCCACGACCAGGTGCTCGTCGGGGATGAACCGGCCGGCGAAGGGGATTCCCTCCAGCCGATCATGGATCTGGGCCACCCGCCCATCCTCCTGGAGCCAGATCTCCACCCCCTGGCCGATCTGCACTGCCTGGGTAGCGACCAGTGTCAGAAAGCCCGCCACCGGGAGGCCCACACCAAGAAAGAGGACCACAAGGGTGATCCCGGCAGCCAGTCGTGGACCCATTCGGGCCAGGAACCATCCATACAGCGGGTAGGACAGACCCGCGAAGACGGCTGCCAGCAGCACGGCCAGGACGAACCGCTGGATGACGAAGAAGAAGAGGATCGAGATCCCGACCGCCAGCACCAGCAGGAAGCCTCTCCGAAAGCGGCGAGCGCTCCCGGAAGGAACAGGTGGCGTGATCGGGTTCCCCACGGCGCCTCTACAGGTTCTGACGGACGTCGATCAGCAGATGTGGCGGTCGCTGGTCTCCAGGTCGGGATCCCGACGGCCAGGGAGTACGGTCGATCAAACGGTCCGCCGCCCCGAGAGAAGCTGGAGGACCAGCACGACGAG
>PWZC01000226.1 GCA_003567615.1 Gemmatimonadota bacterium
ACGGAATCCACGTGGACGGGCTGCCGGTCCCGCTCCGCCAACGGGCTTCCGTCCACCTGAGCCGAAGACCGCCCGTCGCATGCCGCGCCGAGCAGACCCAGCGAGAGGACAGCGGCCACGACACCCACCCCTCGCCGGGAGCAGCGTGCCGGACCCGGCCCCCGAGAGGACCGGATCCGACCCCCAATACGCTTCGTCATCAATTCTGCGCGTAGTAGGTCCACCCCTCCCACCAGCGCGCCCCGTCGGGATCGGCGGCTCCGCGGTAGGCGGTGGGTGTCACGAAACCGGCGGCGGCCTGCTGCAGCGCGGTGGGGAAGATGGAGAAGTCCGTCAGGCCGCCCGAGGCGATGGGGGAGCCCGTTGCCGGACCCTCCTGGAAGATCTGGTCGTTGTCGGTGAAGTAGATGCTGTGGATCCCCATCAGACCATTCTCGTAGCGATCCCAGGTCTGATCCCCCCGGAGGGAGATGGCCGCAGCCGGGGTGCCGCTCCGCTGGTACCGCGCCACCACACCGTTCACGTAGAGGCCGCCCACGCCCCGACAGAGCATCATTCCGATGTTGCCCGACGAGGAGTCCCAAGCACCGGCCGGCGGGCCGATGAGGGTGAAGTTGGCGAAGACCGGTACGGTGTAGGGCTGCGAAGCGCTCCGATCGTGGAGGGGCCCAGGAGGTTGGGTGAGAGCCGGCTCTTCAGCCCGGCAGCTTCTTCCGGACCTTGGCCCAATTGGAGAGGAGGAACACGTGGAGACCGGCCCGACGGCCCCGGGGAAGGGCTTGGGCCAGGGCGGCCAGGAGAGCGGTCGGCTCATTGGGGTGGGGTGGGAGCTCGACCCAGGCGTTCCCCACTTCCCCCACCGAGTGAGCGTCCGAGCCGGCGCCCTGGAGCTTACCGTGGCGGCGGGCCAGCTCCAGCCCCTTTCGGTTGGCTTCGCGGGCGCGGAGACGGCTGTTGAAGACCTCCACCACGTCCACCAACGGGGCGAGTTCTTCGGCGTAGCGGCCCGAGCCGCCCTTCCCCGCCGCGAAGGGGTGCGGCAGGTAGGGAATCCCGCCCTGCGCCCGGATCCGCCGGATCGTCTCCCGGGCCGGCGTGCCCTTGGGGATCTCTTCCCTCAGGTAGAGCCCGATGACGTCGATCCCCTCGGCCGTCTTGACCTCCTCGCCGGGGATCACGGCGTCGGGGTGGCGGGCCGCCATCTCCAGCGCCACGGCTAGCCGGTTGTGATCGGTGATGGCGATGCGGTTGATTCCCCGGCTCCGGGCCCGGGCCAGAACGGCCTCAGGGTCGGATACCGAATCCCAGGAACCCCGGGTGTGGAGGTGGAGATCGATGCGGAAAGGGGGCGAGGGGCTCACGGCGACGTTTCAGCCTCCCTTCGGAGTCGCTCCATGAGGGATCGGGCGGCGGCCTCCAACTCGCCCCTGGACCCGTGGTTCAGAAGGACGTGGTGGGCGGCCCGGCACTTCGCCTCCGGGTCGCCCTGGGCGTCCATGATCCGCCGCGCTTCGTCCTCGCCCAGTCCCCGGTCGCGGACCAGTCGCTCCAGTCGAACCTTGGGATCGGCGTGAACCACCACCACCTGGTGGAAGCGGTGGGCGAGATCGGCTTCGAAGAGGAGGGGCACCTCCGAGACCAGGATTCGGTGCCCTTCCGCCTCCCGCTCCCGGACCCAGGCGGCCCGGAGTTCGGCGATGCGGGGATGGAGGACGGCCTCGAGCCGCCTTCGGAGCTCCGGATCCCGGAAAACCCGGCGACGGACCGCAGAGCGGTCGAGCCCCCCGTCGGGGGCGCGGACCTCGGAGCCCATGAGCCCCACGACCGCCTCGAGACCCTCGGAGCCCGGCTCCACCGCCGCCCGCGCCAGATCGTCGGCGCTCACCACCGGGATGCCCATTCCGGCCCATGTCCGGGCCACGGTGGATTTGCCCGATGCCACGTTTCCGGTGAGCCCTACCTGGAGGGCGCCGGACGAAGAGGAGGGGGCAGAGCCGGTCACGGGAGACCCACGTCCTCGTCACCCCCACCCGCCGACCTCCGCCGTCGCGCCAGGGTCCGGAAGCGAAGCACTCCGAAGGCAAGGAGAGCCAGGATCAGGAGCGCCGGCAGAAGGCCGGGGAGTTCCCCGCTCACCACCGCTCGAAGCCCCTCCACCGCTCCCACTCCCAGCGCCACGTACAGGGCAGCCCAGAGGACCACACCCAGAAGGTCGAAGGCCAGGAAGCGGGGATACGAAATGCCCGACATGCCCGCCGTCGTGGGCATGAGTGTCCGTACAAAGGCGATGACCCGGCCACCGGTCACAGCCAGGAGAGCCCGGGTGGCGAAGAGGCGTTGGGAGCGGAGACGCGCCCGGGCAGCCACCGTACGGACCCGCTCGGGGAGGAGAGGGCCCACGCGCCCCCCCCGACGCCCGAGCCAGTAGCCCGCCGAGTCGCCCACCAGGGCCCCGCTCATGGAGGCCAGGAGCACCACATCCCAATCCAGGTAGCCGCCGTGGGCCAGCCCTGCCGCCGTGGCCAGGGCCACTCCTGCCGGCACCACCACACCGGCGGGGGCAGCGGTCTCGGCCGCGGCCATCCCAAACAGGAGGATGGGGCCCGTGCGCAGGATATCCTCAGGAGTGATGGGAAAGGTGATGGGAAACATGAATGGCATGCTCACCGCCGGACCAGGCGGCTCCCTTCTCTCGTCAGGTCGGCATCGGTCCCGAACTGGCCATCCGGACCCGCTGAAACCACGCGGAATCCATCGGCCGTCACCTGCAGCCGATACCGGGTTCCCCAGGCGTCTTCCCGGCTGGCGGGCTGGGGATACCGCCGGTCCAGCCAGGCGTCGAACTCCCGGTCTCCCGCCGGGAGCGGTCCCCGGCTCTCCTGGTGCGATTCCAGATCCCGCACGATCTGGTTCATCTCATGGAGGGTCATCCACCGGTAGGCCGGTACCAGCGCCGGCCGGGCCGTCTCCACCATCACTTCCCTGGACGACTCGAATGTGAGTCCCAGGAGGAGAAGGACAACCAGGATGACGATGGCGCGTCCCATGCCCCTGGCTCCTCAGTCACCCCGACGCATACGCCGGGCCCAGGACAGGTAGCGAAGGGTCTCCCGGGCCGGGGGCCGGGCTCGGGGATCGCCGTACGCCGTGTCCAGGCGCCACCTGAGGTAGGAGCGAGGGGGAAGCGGCAGGAAGGGCGGACGAAGATACCACCCCCGTCGCCGGGCCGCCCACGCCAGGCCCATCATGGCCGGAATGCTTCGGGGCCGTCGGATCGCCAGAACCATCATTCTCAGATACATAGCTGGGAATTTATCAGGCATGGCGGCGTTTCCCAAACCCTGGGTCGCCGGGCATCGGGGTGTCTTCGGAACCCCTCCCCCGTTCGGATCTCCTGACCGGCAGAGGGGTTCTCCGTCATACGCCTCACGACCCATCCCGGACGCGCTACGCCGGGTGCTCCGGAGCCCCTCCCCACAGGGTGGTTGCTCTCGTCCCCAA
>PWZC01000355.1 GCA_003567615.1 Gemmatimonadota bacterium
ACAGATGAACCTATGGCCTCCGGGGGGACAACGAAATACGGCCGCGACGCCCGAGAGCGCCGCGGCCGTTAGGTGTCCGACCGAAGCCGAACGACTATCGATTCAAGCTTCCATCAGCTCCGGAAGCCGGCATCGCCGTCGGCGGAGACGGTGAACGGCATCCACATCCCGGAAGCCGCATGTCCGACCACGTAGCAGATCAGGGCGAACTCGCCGGACTGATCCGCAACGAAGGTGATGGTCTCCTGCTCACCGGGGAGCGTCGACTCGGTCATGGAGGTCGGGTTCGACGTCACGGCGCCCTCGAAAAGCGGCGTCACCTGGGAGAAGGAGTTGGGCCAGGGGCTCTGGATCTCACCCACGCCTACCGAGTGGCCCATGTTGGGATCCTGGTTGATGAGCGTGATGGAAACCTCATAGCCCTCGGGGACCACGATCTCACCCGCTCCCCCGTGGAGCCCGTGGAAGTTCCAGTAGTTGTTGGCCGAGCTCGATCCGGCGATCAGGTCGATCTGCACCGTACCGGCGTCGTGATCCACCACGAACCAGTCAGGGGTGTGCAGCTCGCCGGGAGCCACGGTGGGCTCCTCCGCGGCCGGAGCGTCGGTAGCGGGCGCGTCGGCAGGAGGTGCGTCGGCGTCGCCGCAGGCTACGAGGCCCAGACCAACAAAGAGTGCAACGGTCAGAGTCTTGATTCGCATGTGTCCAGTGTCCTTCCATTCTGGGTGGCTGTTTGGTTCTCGGAACCCGGGTGGACCGAAACTCCGGACGGCTCCCCGTGGGAGATGGCAACCCGGATCGGCTGCTTCCTCAGGCTCTCGAAGGTCGGGTCTACCCACAACCCGCCAGGGGGTGCCGCAGCGGAATAAGATACCAACTCAGGGGGCCCGGGGGAAGGAAGTGCGCTTCTGCGCTCCCTTCGCCTCACTCCGGACTCACGAGGAGGCGTAGGCGGCGTTCTCCTCCACGTACCCTTCGGTGAGATCGCAGCCCAGGGCCATCCCCTCGCTGGATCCGACGCCCAGATCGATGCGCACATCCACCGGATCTCCGCCCAGGAGTTCGCGCACACGGGCTTCCGGAAAGTCCACCGGCACTCCATTCCGGATCCCCTCCACGCCCTGCAGGGTGATCCGGACCCGCTCGGGAACGACCCGGCAGCTCACGCACTTCCCAACGGCCATGAGAAGGCGACCCACGTTGGGATCGGCGCCATACGCCATGGTCTTCACCAGCGGGCTGTCGGCGACGCTTCGGGCAATCCGTCCGCCCTCGCCCCGATCCACCGCTCCCGAGACCTGCACCCGCAGGAGCTTCGTGGCTCCCTCCCCATCCCGTGCCACCAATTCCGCCATTCGGAGGCACACCGCATCGAGGGCGGCCTGGAAGGAGTCACCGGAGACGTCCCCGGCGGCGCCATTGGCCAGCGCCACCACCATGTCCGACGTACTGGTGTCGGTATCGATGGAGAGGACCTGGAAGGACCGGGCGGCCGCCGATCGCAGCATCCGATCCAGATCCGGCGCCGGGACGGCCGCGTCGGTGAAGAGGTAGACCAACATGGTGGCCAGGTTTGGCGAGACCATTCCCGCTCCCTTCCCCACAGCCGTGAGGATGGCCCCGTCAACCCGGGCCGAAACCACCTTCGGGTGCGTGTCCGTGGTCAGGATGGCCCGGGCGGCCGGCCAGACATCCGACGCGAGGGCTTCGCCCATTCCCTGGATCCCCCGGCGGATTCGGTCCATGGGGAGGCGTCGGCCGATGATCCCGGTGGATCCCACCAGGACCTCCTCCGGCGATACGCCGGTCTCCCGGGCGGCCAACTCCGCCATCTCCCGGGCATCCTGAAGCCCGCCCGGACCGGTGGCGACGTTGGAGAAGCGGGCGTTCACCACCACCGTCCGGAGGTGGCCGGCAGCGAGGCGCTCCCGGGCCAGGAGGATGGGCGCCCCGGGAAAGTGGTTCCGGGTCAGAAGCCCCGCCGCCGCCGCCGGCCGCCGGGAATGGAAGAGGGCAAGGTCGGGAGCGTCGGGATCGGGGCGCATTCCCGCAGCCCGCGCTGCGCTCACGAAGTCCTGGGGAAGCCGCGGTTCGTCCAGAAGCAAGGTTTGTCTCCGAAGGGGAAAGTCCACCGGACCCACCGGCCGGAAGAAGCCTTCTGGAACCTAATCCTCCGCCCCCTCCAGGGAATGGCGCACCTCCTCCAGGAGTGAGCCGAGCCGGTTCAGGTGTTCGGCATCCAGGGCGGCGAAGGCTGCGTCCTCGGCCTGGGCCAAGGGCTCGTCCAACCGCCTGAGGAGGGCCCGGCCGTCAGGGGTTACGCGCGCCATGACCCGCCGCCGGTCCTCCGAGGAACGCTCTCGGGAGACCCACCCTCGAGCCTCCAGTCGGTCCAGGAGCCGGGTCACTCCGGGCGTCCGCTCGATCATCCGCTCGGCCACCGAGAGGGTCGGGATCCCGGCGTCACCGGCGCCCCGCAGGATGCGTAGGACGTTGTACTGCTGCAGCGTCACGCCCTCGGCATCCACCACCTGGCTCAGACGCCGGCGCAGGAGGTCGGCATTTCGGAGGAGGGAGATCCCGACCCACTGTCCCTGTGACCTGAACGGGGTCGACCGATGGAGTCGTTCGGCCAGGGCGGTAGCCGCTTCCTGATCATAACCATTGTTTTTTTGATTCTCTTTCATACTTAAAGGTATCTACTGGTGCGCCGGGTGTGCAACGGCAGGTCCCCCCCCGCGCCGGGCCACCTCCGCCTCCACCGCCAGATACCCGAAGGAGGGCCATTGGCGTGGTTCCAGGAGCACCTCGTGCATAACGGCCCGCGCCTCGTCCTCCCGCCCCTCCAACTGATGGTAGGCGGCGATGCCGTAGCGGACGGTGGCTCCCGCCAGGGTGCCGGCCCCCTCGTCGGCCCGCAGTGAAGCCCCATCCACCTCGCCGGCGAAGACCCGCAGCAGATAGAGGTAACTGGCGTTCTCGATGATCTCCTCCTCGCCGGGAAGATCCATCAGGAGATCCGCCGCCTCAGCCGCCCTCCCGGCCCGGTTCAGCGTCAGGTAGAGCCAGTAGGAGGTGGCGACACGCAGGTCCGGATTGGTGGAGACCTCCATGCAGGCCAGGAACGCTTCCGCCGCTCCCTCCCAATCGCCCTGCAGATATCGGGCGAGCCCGAGATGGTACCAGAGATTGAAGTGGAGGGTGCTCAGGGGGATTCCCTGGGGATTGGGCAATCCGTCGGGCTCGATCTCGTCGGGACGGCCGACGACGAGCTCAAGTCCGCGCTCCAGGTCGGCCTGGGCCGATCCCGGCTCCCGCACCGTCAGATACCGGTGGCCCCGGTGACGGAGGAAGCGGGCATCGTCCGGGAATCGCTCCATCCCCTGGGTGAAGGTGGCGATGGCGTCCCGGTACCGACCGAGATAGGCCTCCCGGCGCCCCACCCAGATCCAGGCCTCCGGGTCCTGGGGATCGGCGTCCCGGGCCGCCCGGGCCA
>PWZC01000264.1 GCA_003567615.1 Gemmatimonadota bacterium
GCTCCGGGTCCAGCCAGAAGACGGCCGGGGCTCCGGTGGCCCGGGCGCGCTCCACCGCCAGCCGGACCCAGTCCCGGACGGGGGCGTCCTTGGTCTGACAGGCCCGCCAGATGTCGCCGGTCTCAACCTGATGCTCCAGCAGCGTGGCCCCGTCGCCGTCCACGATCCGGATGATGCCGGGGGCGGCCACCTCGAAGGTCTTGTCATGGGATCCGTACTCCTCGGCCTTCTGCGCCATGAGCCCCACGTTGGGGACGGTGCCCATGGTCGTGGGATCGAACTGCCCATGGACCTGGCAGTCCCGGACCACCGCGTCGTAGATGGGCGCGTAGGACGAGTCGGGAATCACCGCCGCGCAGTCCTGGGGCTCTCCCTTCGCGTTCCACATCCGACCCGAATCCCGGATCATGGGGGGCATGGAGGCGTCGATGATCACGTCGCTGGGCACGTGGAGGTTGGTGATGCCCCGGTCCGAGTTCACCATGGCCAGGGCCGGGCCCTGGTCGTAGGCCCGCCGCAGATCCGCCTGCACCGCCTCCCGGGTCTCAGGGGGAAGCGAGGCCAGGCGGGCCTCCAGATCGCCGATCCCGTCGTTGGGGTCGAACCCCAACTCGGCCAGGAGTTCGGCATGGCGCTCCAGCGCCTCCCGGAAGAAGACCCGCACCGCATGCCCGAAGATGATGGGGTCCGACACCTTCATCATGGTGGCCTTCAGGTGGAGGGAGAAGAGGATCCCCTCTTCCCGCGCCCTCTTCATCTCCCGGTCCAGGAACGCCACCAGCGCCGACCGGCTCATGTAGGTGGCGTCCAGGCCCTCGCCGGCCTCCAGGGGGAGGGCCTCCTTCAGCACCGTGACGGTTCCGTCGTCGGCCAGATGCTCGATGCGGGCCGTGGTGGGGGCGGAAAGGGTGACGGAGACCTCGTGGCTCCGGAAGTCCCCGCCATCCATGCACGCCACCCGGGTCCGGGACTCCTGAGGCCAGGGCCGCATCCGGGGCGGGTGCTTGCGGACGTAGGCCTTCACCGGATCCGGGGCTCGTCGGTCCGAATTCCCCTGTCGGAGGACAGGGTTCACGGCGCTTCCCTTGACGCGGTCGTAGCGGTGTCGGACGTCTCGCTCCTCCTCGGTGGCGGGCTCGTCCGGATAGTCCGGGAGCGCATACCCCTTCTCCTTCAACTCGGCAATGCACGCCTTGAGCTGAGGCACCGAGGCGCTGATGTTGGGAAGCTTGATGACGTTGGCCTCGGGACGCTCAACCAGTCGGCCCAGATCCGCCAGATCGTCGGGAATCTCCGTGCCGCCCTCCAGCCGATCACGGAATGCGGCCAGAACCCGACCGGCCAGGGAGATGTCGCGGGTCTCCACCGGAACGTCGGCGACGCCGGCAAAGGCGCGCAGGACCGGGAGGAGGGCGTGGGTGGCCAGGGCCGGGGCTTCGTCGGTCCAGGTGTACTGGATGGAGGGGGTGGACTCGGGCTGGGTCTCGCCGGTGGGGGGCATCGGCTCTCCGGTTCGGGGGCGTCGACGTGGAGGGCTCGGACCCGGGCGGGGCGCTCCGGAAGGGGAGCGTGGAGGGGTGGCCCCTCCCCCTGCGCCGATCCGGCCCTAGATTTCCAGGGTTCCCGGCGGAGTGGACCTTCGGGTCCACCTCGGCCGGTTCGTCCTGAAGAGTAATGGATCCCGGGCGCTCGCCACTAGTTTGTCGGCTCTGGCCCTTTCCCCACACCCCCCCCACCCATGGCCCTGAACGCGCCCCTCCTCCACCGCCATCAGCAGGGAGGCTGGATCGAGGTGATCACCGGCGTGATGTTCTCCGGAAAGTCGGAGGAACTCATGCGGCGCGTGCGACGGTCCCTCATCGCCGGACGCCGGGTCCAGGCCTTCAAGTCCCACCTGGATGATCGCTACCGGGGGCGCTATGAGGTGAGCTCCCACGACGGATCGGGCCTGGCGGCCATCCCTGTGTCGACTTCCCGGGAGATCGCCGAGCGGACGCCCCCCGGGATCCAGGTGGTGGCCATCGACGAGGCCCAGTTCCTGGACCTGGGGATCGTTCCGGTGGTGAACGCCATGGCGGACCGGGGGATCCGGGTCATCCTCTCCGGCACCGACATGGATTTCCGGGGGGAGCCGTTCGGACCCATCCCCGCCCTCCTGGCCGTAGCCGAGCAGGTGGACAAGCTCCACGCCATCTGTGTGAGGTGCGGGGAGTTGGCCACCCGGAACCAGCGACTCATCGACGGGGAGCCGGCGCCGGCCGAGGGACCCACCATCCAGGTGGGTGGGTCCGAATCCTACGAAGCCCGCTGCCGGGGGTGCCACCAGGTCCCGGGGACCCAGCGCGCCCAGACCTCCCTCCTGGACGAAGCGCCCCCCGGTAGCTGAACGCGCCGGTGTTCGAGCCCCCGGCGGCAGTGGATCGCACCGGCCCTGGAGCGCCCCCGGCAGCTGAACGCGCCGACCTTGGAGCGCCTCCTTCAGTCGGTGGAGGCCTCGGCCTTCCGGGCCAGATCCCGGGCCCGGCGCTGCACCTCCGCCTTGGCCTGCTCCACGTCCACGGTCCGGAAGTCGCCCCGATGGAAGAGGGGGCGGCCGTCCACCAGCACCGTCACCACATCCCGGGCGTCTGCCGCGTAGACCAGGTGCGAGACCACATTGTGGAGGGGGTGCAGGTGGGGCTTGTCGAAGTCCACCAGCACCACGTCGCCCCGCTTCCCCACCTCGAGGCTTCCGACCCGGTCGCCCAGCCCCAGCACCTCGGCTCCGCCCAGGGTGGCCATTCGGAGGACGGCATCGGCGTCGGCCTCGGTGGGATCCAGCGAGACCGCCTTGTGGATCAGGGCGGTGAGGCGCATCTCGCCCCACACGTCCAGCCGGTTGTTGGAGGCTACCCCGTCGGTGGCGAGACCCACATCCACCCCGAGGCGGCGAAGTTCCGGAACGGGGGCGACGCCCGAGGCCAGCTTGCAGTTGGAGGTGGGGTTGTGGGCCACCCGGACCGCGCTTCCGCCGTTTTCGCGCCGGGCCATGATCTCCATGTCCCGCTGGTCCAGGTGAACGCAGTGGGCGGCGATGAGATGGTGCTTCAAGGCGCCCAGTTCATCCAGCGCCTGGATGGGGGTGGCGCCCCACTGGCGGCGGACCTCCTCCACCTCGACGCGGGTCTCGGAGGCGTGGGTCTGGATGGGTACCTCGACCTCCTCCACCGCCTCGATGACCGCCGTCCATGCATCCCGGTTGCAGGTGTAGAGGGAGTGGGGGGCAATGGAGGGGAGAACGCGTCCGTCCCCGGCATCCTTCATCTCCCGGGCCCACGCGCGGGCTTCGGCCACCTGTCCTGGCACGTCGGGGAAGACTCCGATCACCGCCGCCGAGGGGAGAGCCCGGATCCCCGAGGCCACGAGCCCCTCGGTGGCGCGCCGGTGCTGAAAGTACATGTCGGCGAAGGTGGTCACCCCGTTCTGGAGCATCTCCGCCACCGCCAACTGCGTTCCCCAGTGGATGTCCTCGGTGTCGAGTCCACCCTCGAAGGGCCAGATCCTGGTCTGGAGCCACTCCTCCAGCGCCATGTCGTCGGCGTAGCCCCTGAGGAGGGTCATGGCGGCGTGGCAGTGGGTGTTCACCAGGCCCGGCATGGCCACCAGGTGGGGGCCTCCGAAGGTCTCGTCCGCGGCGAAATCCGGGGCGTCGGCAGCCGGGCCCACATAGGTGATGGCGCCATCCTCCAGGTGAATGGCGGCGTCCGGGATGACCTGGAAGGCCTCGTCGCAGGTGACGGCGGTGACGGGGGTGATGGCGATGCGTGCAGAGGACATGCGGCGTTCCGTGGTTCGTTGGGTTCGTGGATGGGGTCGAGGTCGTCGGGGGGCGTCAGGTGACGCGGGGAGATCCGAATTCCCGGGTTGCCCGGCGGGCCGGCGTGCTCGGGTCGTCCCTGTAGCCCTTCGCCACCTCCAGGAAGAGGCGGGCGATCTGCGGCATGGCGGCGGCCATGGCCTCCATGACCTCCTCTTCGGTCAGGTCCCCCTCACCGGTTCCGGCGGCGGGATTCGTCACCACCGAGATGCCGGCGTAAGAGATCTCCGCCTCACGAGCCAGCGCCACCTCGGGAACGGCGGTCATTCCCACCACGTGGGCTCCCCAGGCGCCATAGGCCCGAATCTCCGCCGCCGACTCGAAGCGGGGACCGTTGGTGCAGATGTAGGTGCCCCCGTCGTGGAAGGGGATCCCCAGGGCGTGCGCAGTGCCGGCCACCTGCCGCCTCAGATGATCACAGTACGGTCGGGTGAAGTCCACGTGGACCGCGGTGTCGTCGAAGAAGGTGCGCGGTCGGCCGTCGACGTGGTCCAGGAGCTGGTCCAGGAGCACCAGGGACCCGAGCCCCCACTCGGCGCGAAGGGAGCCCACGGCCGTCGACGCGAGGATCCCGGTGACGCCCACCTGCTTCAGGGCGGCGATGTTGGCGCGGTAGTTGACCCGGTGCGGGGGAATCCGGGGCGCTCCGGGCTCGGTCTGGGCCCGGTGGCGGTCCAGGAAGAGCAGCTCCCGCCCGGCCAACTCGGTCCGGGTGATCCTGGCCTTCCCCCAGCGGGTGGTGATCACTTCGTCACCCACCACGTCAAGGGTTCCGGCGCCCGCTTCCAGATGGAACCCGGTACCCCCGATGATGGCCATCCGCCCGGGGGCAGGATCCCCGCCCAGGGGGTCCGGGGCGGGGGGGCGGTCGTCGATGTGGGTCATGGCGGTGTGGTTGAGGGTCCGTTCGAGGGTGTGTCGGGCCAGACGCGGGCCGCCTCCAACAGGGTGTTCCGGTGGAGGCGGATCGTGTCTTCCTCCCGCCTGGCATATCCGCCGGCCAGCACCACGGCCACGGCGATTCCCGCCTCCCGGCACCGCTGGAAGACCCGCCGGTCCCGGGTCCTCAGGCCCTCCTCGGAGAGCGCCAGTCCGCCCAACTGATCGTCGTGGAAGGGGTCGACACCAGCCAGGTAGATCACCAGTTCCGGAGCCGGTCCGGTCAATCCACCCAGGATCCGGGGCAGATGCTCGTCCAGGAGCCCGAGGTATTCGGCGTCTCCCGTGCCCGGGGAGAGTGGAATGTCCAGATCGCCGGGCGGCTTGACGGCCGGATAGTTGTCCCGGGCGTGCATGGAGAAGGTCATGATCTCGGGCGTATCCCGGAAGATGTGGGCGGTTCCGTTTCCGTGGTGCACATCCAGATCCACCACCGCCAGCCGCGCCACACGCCCCAGGGCGATGAGCCCCGCCGCCGCAACGGCCACATCGTTGAGCAGGCAGAAACCCTCCCCGTGATCGGCGAAGGCGTGGTGGAAGCCTCCTCCCAGGTGAAGGGCGGCCCCCTTCTCCAGCGCGAGCTTCCCCGCCTCCAGGGTTCCGCCGCAGCAGAGGAGCACCGCATCCCGGAGCGCCTCCGACCAGGGGAGTTCCAGGGTGGTGACCTCCCGCGGTGTGAGGCTGCCGGACAGGGCCCCCTCCACCCAGCGGGGGGTATGGACGCGAAGGAGTTCGCTGCGCTCCGCCGGACGGGGACGGTGGAAGTCGACGGACTCCGTAACGCCCTCCGAGATCAGGCGTTCCCTGAGGAGCCGGTACTTGCGGGTGGGATATACGTGGGTCCCGATGTCCACCTCGTACTCAGGTGCCCACAGGAGGGGAAGTGGAAAGGTCATGGGTAGAGGGTGGCATCGGGAACCTTGCTCAGGCAAGCCGAGGTTCCAAGCAGGCATGCCTCCGGGCACGAGTGGACTACGGGCAGGCCGGGCACGGTCGGACTGCGCGCAGGCTGCGATGGTCCGGAGCCGACGGGAACGGGAGATCGGTTCCGACGTGTTGGGGTACGCAAGAGCATTGGCGGCACCCCGACGCGGCACGTGGGCGCCTTCCCCCTCTCCATCGCCAGGACTTCCCATGGACTCCCGACCACACCGACTCCGGATCCCGGCGACGGCCGCCTCCTTTGCACTTCTGACGCTCCTGCTGCTCATGGCGCCTACCTCCGAGGCGCAGGGACAGACCTGGCAGGAGGCCCCTTCAGGAGCGTCCGCTCCCGCCGACTCTGCCGAGACCCTGGATCGACTTCGGGAGATGCAGGCCGGCTTCGAGAGCTTCCGCGAGAGCCGGATCCCACCTCGCACCCGTACCGGGGCGTTTCGGTGTGATGTGCGCATCGGGCGGATCTGCCACTGGTTCGGAGGCGCGGACGAGACGGACTTCCCCCCGGAGCCGGTGGAGACGGGAATGGCGCGGCGTGAACTCCTGGGTGCCCTCTCCGGCGGGTTTGCCGGTGTACGCCACCCCTGGATCCTGGGCCAAACGGTCCAGTACCTCATCGAGGACGGCCGCCCGTCCGCCGCGGCCCAGACGGCCGAGGCCTGTGGGCTGGCCGAACCCTGGTGGTGTCATGCGCTGCAGGGGTACGCTCTTCATGTCCAGGGGGAAGTCCCTGCGGCGGAGCGGGCCTTCGCTCGGGCCCTGGACGACCTTCCGGCCCAGGAAGAAGCCCGGTGGCGAACGCCCAGGTTCATTCTCTCGCCCGAGATGCGTCGGACCTTCGAAGCCGCCGACCCCCAGGAGCGGGATCGGCTGTGGAGCCGACTCTGGCGGTTCTCCGATCCCCTCTTCCTGGTGGAGGGGAACGATCGCCTGACCGAGCACTACGCCCGCATCGTCCTGGCCATCATCCGTGAAGACGCCGGGCACCCGTTCCAGTTGGCCTGGGAGGAGGATCTGGAGGAGTCCCTCATCCGGTACGGGCGTGAGATCGGATGGAGTCGGACCCAGCGGCCGTCCATGGGCACGGGACTCCAGGATCCCCGGACCATCGTGGGCCATCACCATCCGGGCAGTCGGGGCTACCTGTTCCCCGAGGAGTTCCTGGTCTCTCCCGCCGACGTGCCCCCGGAGGCGTGGATCACGGCGCCCCGGGAGGCCCGGACCTGGTACGCCGCTCCGTACGCCCCGGACTTCCGGGGGCTCGAGACCCAGGTGGCGCGTTTTCGCCGAGGTGACTCCCTCCTGGTGGTGGGCGCCTACCGACCGGACCCCGCCTCGGCGGTGGTGGATGTGGATCTCGTGTCCGACAGACAGGGGGATCCCTTCGCCGGACGGGATCCCTTCGATCGGGGAAGCGGGGGGGACCCGTTCCGCCGAGGTAACCCGGAGACCTCTCCCGCCGAAGACGACCATGGCAGCGGCGAAGATACGGTCGCGCTGGCCGGGCTCTTCCTGGTTCCGGAGGATGGGGGTGAGGTCCGACGGATCGAAGGGGTGGACCGGGAGGGGGTTCTGACGCTTCGGGCCCCCGCCGGCCGGTATGTCAGCAGCCTGGAGCTCCTCGATGAAGGCCTCGGGGCGGCGTGGCGGGCCCGACAGGGGGTGGTTCAGGTTGAGCTCGAGCCCGGTCAGGTGGGCGTCTCGGACGTCATCGTCCTGGGGTCGGGCGCGCCCTTCCCGGACACGCTGGACGATGCCCTTCCCCACCTCCGGCCCGGTATCCGGGTGGGCCGGGACGAACGGTTTGTGGTGGCGTGGGAGGTCTACGGGATGGGGGTGGCCGACGAGGCCCGCGTCACCCTGGGGTTCACCCAGGGACGGCCCGGCTTCCTCCGACGGGTCGGGGAGTTCCTGGGAGTCGTGGATCCGGATGCTCCCCTGGAGATCTCCTTCCGGGATGTGGCGCCCGATGAGGTGGACACGGTCTTCCGTGCCCTGGAAGTCTCGCTTCCCCAACTGGATCCCGGGGAGTACACTCTCCATGTGGAGGTGGCGGTTCCCGGGCGGGAGCCCGCTCTCTCCAGCCGGCCCATCGTGGTGATGGACGCGGCTCCGGATACCGAACCGATGGGGAGGTGAGTCCATGGCGACCTTCAAGGATCAAGCTTCGGCGTTCCTGCGTCACCGACCCCTGGCCGTCGCCGGTGTCTCCCGGGAAGGAGGGCCGGCGAATCTCATCTATACCCGCCTCCGGGATGGAGGGCACCCGGTTTTTCCGGTGAATCCGGCGGCCGACGAGGTGGAGGGAGACCGTTGTTACCCGTCGGTACAGGCGCTCCCCGACGGGGTGGAGGGACTCATCTTCGCCGCCCCCCCGGCGGCGGCCCCGGCAACGGTGGAGGCGTGTCTGGACCGGGGGATCCCCCGGATCTGGTTCCACCGTTCCTTCGGCACCGGGAGTTGGTCCGAAGAGGCGGTTCGGGCTGCCCGGGACGGCGGGATGGAGGTGCTGGAGGGGGGATGCCCCATGATGGTCATGGAGCCGGTGGACGTGGCACACCGCTGCATGCGCTGGGTGCTGGGTGCAGCCGGACGGCTACCGGGGAAGTAGGTCTGCGGAACCGGGGCAGGTGGGGGGCTCAGGCCTTGGGAGCCGCATCTGCGTCGGTCAGCACCCGGTCCAGCGCCGCCTGGAGGGCCGCTATCTCCCGCTTCACCCGGGGTCCTCGCGATTCGGCGTTCCCGTCCAGGGCACTCAGAAGGGCTCGGGCGCCAAGGGTGGCCGCGCTCTCCCGGAGCGACCGCTCCAGGGAGTCATCCAACTCCCCCTGCAGCTCCAGGTTTTCCCGAGCCTCGCTCATGCATCCCCGAAAGGCCTGCACCGCCTCCACGTAGGATGGCTGGGAGATTCCGAGTCGTCGCTGGGCCTGGGCTGGATTCTCGAGTCTGGGAGGATAGTGGGCCAGGGCACCCTGTATCCTGGCGAGGACCTCGCTGGGACGGTCGATGGGCTTGAGCATCCAGCCCACCGAATGGAGGCGGGCCGCCTCCAGCACCGCTTCCTTCCGTGAAACCCCACTGATGAAGAGGACGGGCAGGTCGGACCACTCGGGCCGATCCCGGAGCCGACGTACAAGCTCCAGGCCATCCATTCCCGGCATCATCACATCACTCACGAGAAGGCGGATCTCCGGATGCTCGTCCACGAGACGGAGTGCTTCTTCCCCGGTTCCGGCGCAGATCACCTTCTCACCGGTGCGCTCGGCGATGTTCCGGAGGAGCAGGAGCGTAACCTCAGTGTCCTCCACGATGAGGATACTCACGGGTTGCCGGGCCCTCTCCGGCTCGTAACCACCTCCTCGGCGGTGGTGGGCGCAAATCCCGCCTCGGCCAGAACCAGGAGGAGGGTCCGCTGAATGGCGATATGCCCATCCTCGTTCAGCCACCACTCGTCAAGGGAATGATTCCCCCCTCCCGCGCCGCCCCTGCCGATGGTGACGGCGGGGATCCCCATGGCGATGGGGACGTTGGAGTCGGTGGATGAGCGGGTGAGGCGGGGTTCGAAGCCGAAGTGGGCCACCGCGGCCATAGCCCGCTGGACGAAGGGCTCGGACGGGTCGATCTCACCGGATGGACGGTCCCCCACCTGCTCCAACTCCATCTCCAGGTCCGGTCCGTCTGCAATGCCCTGGTTCTGCTCGTCCAGCGCTCGCTCCACCGACGCCAGGAAGATGGCGTCGATCCCCGCAAGCCGCTCGGCGCTCTCGGAGCGCATGTCCACCTCCATCCACGATTCGAAGGGGACGGAGTTCACGGACGTTCCACCCCCGATCCGCCCCACGTTGTAGCTGGTGCGCGGACCCTCGGCCACAAAGGGGGCAGCCGCGTCGTCGAAGAGTTCGATGGCGCGGCCCAGGGCGTGAGCCGGATTCCCGATTCCGAAGGCTCCCCAGGAGTGTCCGCCCTGACCGCGGAAGGTCACCCGGTAGCGCCGGGACCCCAGTGCCTGGTTCACGATGGCGGCGTCCCCGCCTCCATCCACCGAGATGAAGGCATCGATGCGAGGGCCACCCTCCCGGAAGAGGTGCTTGACGCCTCGGAGGTCGCCGAGCCCCTCTTCACCCACGATTCCCACGAACCAGACATCGTCCTCGGTGTCGAGCCCCATTTCATTCATGGTCCTGAGGACGGTGAGAACCATGGCCAGCCCCCGGGAGTCGTCGCCCACCCCGGGAGCGAAGAGGGGGTCGCCGCGGAACTGGACGGTGACGTCGGTGCCTTCGGGAAAAACCGTGTCCAGGTGCGCCGAAAGCACAAGGGTTCGCTCCCCGACGGTGCCCCTGCGGATGGCGATGGCATTGCCTTCCTCATCCCGGTACGCCTCATCCACCCCCAGGGCCCGGAGCATCTCCAGGTAGGCTTCGGCACGCTCGTCTTCCATGAAGGGAGGAGCCGGAATCTCGGTGATGGTGACCAGGTTCTCCATGGTCCAGGGTTCCAGCTCCTCGATGAGGCGGAAGGAGTCCTGGACCCGGGGGTCGGCGGCCAGTGCCGAGATCTGATCGGCGAACGGGTCCTGGATCCCAGGGGGCTCCTGGGTCGGGTGCGAGAACGGGACGGTCGGGTGGTCCATGGTCCGAGCCTCCGACGGTGCGGCCTCAGCGGCCGTGTCCACGCACCCGGCCATGGTCAGGGCAGTCAGGAGTGTCAGGAGTGAGATGCCAGGGGCTGCCGTGGACGTGCCGGACATGTAATCCTTCCTGCCAAGAGGGGACGATGGATCGACGCAGGGAACGCCGGTCAGGCGATGGTCACGGAATCATCGAGGAAGACATCCTGGACCGCATTCAGAATCCCGATGCCTTCCTTCATGGGGCGCTGGAAGGCCTTCCGTCCCGTAATGAGACCCATTCCGCCGGCCCGCTTGTTGATGACCGCCGTTCGAACCGCCTGCTGCAGGTCATTGTCGCCGGAACCACCTCCGGAGTTGATGAGGCCCCGCCGCCCCATGTAGCAGTTGGCCACCTGGTACCGGGTCATATCGATGGGGTGGTCCGAGCTGAGGCGTCCGTAGATCCCGGAGGGATCCTTGGCGTACGAACCATCCTTGGACTCCCGGACCGCCCGGTAGCCCCCGTCCAGGGTGGGCTGCTTCTGCTTGATGATGTCGGCTTCAATGGTGACGCCCAGATGGTTGGCCTGGCCGGTGAGGTCGGCCGATTCCTCGTAATTCCGTCCCCCGATGGTGAACTCCGGATTGCGGACGTAGCACCAGAGGATGGTGAAGAGCCCGAGTTCGTGGGCGTGGGCAAACATCTCGGAGATCTCCTGCAACTGCCGGGTCGACTCCTCCGATCCCCAGTAGATGGTGGCCCCGACGCCGATGCATCCCATGTTGAATGCATCGTCGACCCGGGCGTAGGGCACCTGATCGAAGCGGTTCGGATAGGTGAGGAGCTCGTTGTGGTTGAGCTTCAGGATGAAGGGAATCCGATGGGCATACTTTCGGGCCACGGAGCCGAGCACACCATAGGTACTGGCCACCCCGTTGCACCCTCCCTCAAGCGCCAGGCGAACGATGTTCTCCGGGTCGAAATAGGCGGGGTTGGGGGCGAAGGATGCCCCACCCGAGTGCTCGATCCCCTGGTCCACAGGGAGGATGGAGAGATAGCCCGACCCGGCCAGACGGCCGGCGTCGTAGAGCGCCTGGAGGTTGCGAAGAACCCGGGGACTCCGGTCCGACGGCCCCCAGACCCGGTCCACGAAATCCGGTCCGGGAAGATGGAGTTCGTCGGCGGGAATGGTCTCACACCGGTGATGGAGGAGGTCTTCAGCGTCGGATCCGAGCAGGTCGGCAATGGGCGTGTCAGGCATGGGCGGGGGAGGGCTGGGGGTTCAGGTCCGGCGGGCGTCGTATCTACCCCCGGACTATGAACGTATATGGGGATTTCGGCAGCCACAAGAAAGACGGGTGGCCTCGCCATCCGAAACCCTTGAGCGACCTCAGCTCCCCTCCCAACGGCCCACGGCAGGAGCGCTCACCGGATCCCCCACATACCGCAGGTATTCGATGAGGGCATCCACATCCACCACACCTGTCCGTTCGATCCGCCCCCGTCCCAGCGCCTCGTACCCATCCCCACCAGCGGCAAGGAATTCCGAGGTGGCGATGACGAGACGGTGCCCGGCGGTCACAGGGGTTCCGTCGTCCAGGTGGATGGAGGTGACCCGCCTTCCTTCAGGCGCCCCGGGATCGTATCGGACCCGAAGTCCGGAAATGTGGGTCCACGGCTCCCCCGATTCGGTAAGTCCGAACTCGAGGATCTCACGAAGGAGGAGCCCGTCCACCTCGATCCGGACCAACTCGTTCTGGAAGGGCTGGAACTCATAGAGGATCCCGAAGGTGACCGGGCCCTGAGGGAGGCTCCGGCGAAGGGAGCCGTTGTTGACGAGGCCGACATCCGCTCCCGTGGCCCACCGCTGGGCATCGGCCACCAGGTTGCCCGCAGGGTTCTCCCGGGCCCGGCGCTCGGCGTTGGAGAAGGGCTCGGCCAACTCGGCGACCGGCTCCTCGAGGGTGGGGCCGACTCGGGCCACCCACTCCTCCACGACCCGGACCATGGCCGTATCCGGATCCACCTCGGCGGCGTGGGGCGAGAGGATGGCGGCGTAGGTCGGAGCCACCCCCGCCGTCGACCGCTCCAGCCTGGCGACGCCGATCCCCTCGGTGTAGGCAGGGGACTGGAGGAGGAGGGTCCCCTCCACCTCGGTAAGGTTCCGGGCGTGGGTGTGAGCGGCGAAGAAAACGTCCACCCCCTGGCCCGCCTCCCGGAGCACCTCCACGGCCAGACCTTCGCACCCCTCCGAACGGTCCTCCGGTCGCTCCCCCGGATCGGAGCAGATGGCACCCACATGGGTGAGGGCCACCACGAAATCCACACCCTCGGCGCGGACCTCGTCCACAGCTCGGCGAAGGGCCTCAGCCTCGTCCGAGAAGACGAGATCCTCGGTGCGCCCGGCAATGACCACCTCCGGCGTCGAGGCCAGCGCGATCCCCACGATTCCCACCCGCACCCCATCCCGCTCCCACACGAGCCATGGCTGGAACCAGTCGGGGGGGGGCGAGCCCTCGGGGGCGTGGATGTTGGCGGCCAGCCATGGGAAATCACTCTCGCCCACCCGGGCCCGGAGGGTGTCGAGTCCCCAATCGAACTCGTGGTTCCCCAGCACCGCCGCGTCGTAGCCCTTGCGGTTGTGGACTTCGATGAGCGGACGCCCCCACGCCAGGTTGGAGATGGCGGTCCCCTGCATGATGTCCCCGCCGGAGAGGACCAGGGTGGGTCCGTCGAAGCGAGCCCGGAGGGAGTCGAGGTGGGCCGCCAGGACGGCCGCACCCCCGACAGTGTCGCCCCCCACAACCTGGGGCAGAAGGCGCCCGTGCACGTCGTTGGTGTGCAGGATCTGCAGGCGGAAGGGCCGGCGCGGATCCGGAACCATCTCCCGGGGGCCGGCCGTGTCCTGGATCCCGGGATCGGGGGCGGGCGGTGGCGTCTCTCCGGGCACGCAGGCCCCCAGGCCGAGGACCACGAAGACAACCAGGGAGGGGATCAGGGGTCTGAGGATGGCCTGGACGCCGCAGCGGGACGGGCTCATGACGACATCTCCAACAGGGGGATCCTGGCGAATCCGGGAATCCGCACCGGCTCCCCACTCACGGGGACGCCGGGGATCAATATCGCAGCAAGGTGGCGCCCCAGGTGAATCCGGCGCCAAAGGCGGCCAGGCAGACCAGGTCACCCCGCTCGATCCGCCCTTCTTCCACCGCTTCACTGAGGGCGATGGGGATGGACGCGGCGGTGGTGTTTCCGTAGCGCTCGATGTTGGAGGCCACCTTCTCCTCCGGTAGCTCCATCCGGCGGCGAACCGCCTCGGTAATCCGGGCATTGGCCTGATGGGGCACCAGGAACTTGAGTTCCGACGCCGACAGGCCCGCCGCGGTCAGTACTTCCTGAATCGCCTCCGGGAAGCGTCGAACCGCGTTCCGAAAGACCTCGCGACCATTCATGTAGGGCGCCGTGTGGCCGGCGGCGATGTCCTCCGCCGACACGAAGGGGGTCTGGAGCGCTCCGGGCTTGCGGACACAGAGGGCGAGGGCGTGGGCTCCGTCCCCGTGGAGGGTGTGGGCCAGGAAGCCTGATTCGTCGTCCGAGGCTTCCACGCACGCCGCCCCGGCGCCATCCCCGAAGAGCACTGCCGTGTCGCGACCCTCGTTGTCCAGGCGAAGGCCCCGTGACTGGACCTCGGCCCCCACCACCAGGATGCGCCGGTACTGACCGCTCCGGATGAAGGCATCCGCCACGGAGAGGGCATACACGAAGCCGGTGCACTGGGTGCGCAGGTCCAGAGCGCCGATGGGCCCGAGGCCGAGTTGATGCTGGAGGCGGACCCCGTTACCTGGAAAGAAGAGGTCGGGAGAAAGGGTGGCGAAGAGGATGAACTCCACATCCTCCGGCTTCCACCCTGCATTCTCCATGGCTCGGCGGGACGCCGCTTCGGCCAGATCGGTGCAGGATGTGCCCTCATCCACGAACCGCCGCTCCCGGATGCCTGAACGCTCGCGGATCCACTCGTCCGAGGTGTCCATGAGTTCGGAGAGGTCGGCATTGGTGACGACCCGGGGCGGAAGGAAGTGTCCCATGCCGGCGATGCGGGCGCGGGAGGGGAGCCCTCGGTCCATAGGTTCTCCTGTAACGGTTCGAAGATGGCGAACGCCGGAAGCTACCCGGGCTCCCATGCGGCGGCAACCGGTCCCAGCGGGTGCCGCATGGGTCCCGGCGGGGTCACTCGGTGCCCACCTGCTCCCGGTAGAGTCGCTCCAGCGCCGAGGCCGGATCTCCCGTGACGCCCCCGTGGATGGGAGACGACTGGAGTACGTCGGAGCGTGGAGCGGTCAGCCAATGGAACCGCTCCGAGGTGGGCGCCAGGGCCACGGCCGAGTGCCCCGCCTCGGGGTGGGTTTCTCCCCGGCAGACGGCGAGGCAGGCCTCCAGGTACCGGGCCAGGAGTCGAGGGTCGAGCTGGGGCACACGCTCGCCGAGGAGGTGGACATCGGTGATGGCTCTCATGGCCAGGAAGTCGGCGGTGCGGGCGTGAAGCACGACGCCCACATTCACGCAGGCTCCCAGGTGGACCCGGGGCACCACCCGCAGGACGGCCCAGTCGTAATCCACCAGCCTGGGTCGGTCA
>PWZC01000465.1 GCA_003567615.1 Gemmatimonadota bacterium
CCGACCGGTCCCGCCGCGCCCTCAGCGCCTGGATCCGGGCCGGTGCCTCCTCGGGCTCCACACCCGGCGGAAGCGGCTCTCGTGCTCGAGCCGCCGCCTCTTCAAGCGGGCGCAGACCGGATCGGGCCTGGTCCACCTCCAGGGCCCTGTCCGCCGCTGCATCCCGGCTCCGGTCCAGAGTGTCCCTTGCCTCCGCCAGCGTCCGAAGTGCGCCCAGAAAGGCTTCTACCCGGCTCTGAACCGGAGCCAGGGGATCCTCGTCCGCCACCAATGGGTGCCAGCGGACGACGCCGTCCCACTGCTCCTGGGCCGTTTCAACCCCCACCCGGAGCTCTCTCACCTTCCCGTCCTGCGTCCCCAGGGAGCGGCGGGCGGAGCTGAGCGCCTCCTGCGCCGAAGCCAGGGCCGCCGCGGCATCGACCTTCTTTCCCTGGAGAACGGCGCACTCCTTTGCCACCTCCCTCGCCTGGAGCAGCTCGGGCTGAGCTTCGATGCGGGCCTTCCGGGCATGGTCCCGAGCCTCCCGGGCCTGGGTCTCGGCGGTCCGGTGCGTTCCCAGGGGCTCACGGGCTTCGTCCAGGTCGGACTTGAGCTTACGGATGGCGACGTGCAGTCCATCCAGCTCCGTTACCAGTTCATCCCGGACATCCAGGGCCCGGAGCGCAGGTTGGACCACCCGATGCTCCTCAAGCCGCTTGGCGTCTTCATCCCGCCCGGCCCGG
The DNA here is from genome assembly GCA_003567615.1 of Gemmatimonadota bacterium. Taxonomy (GTDB): domain Bacteria; phylum Gemmatimonadota; class Gemmatimonadetes; order Longimicrobiales; family Gaopeijiaceae; genus PWLA01. Next base: position 723 of record PWZC01000465.1, read on the forward strand.
GCCGCCCGGGCCGCCTCCAGCTCCCGGCGAAGGACCATGAGCCGGGCCCAACGCGTGCCGGCTTCCTCCACCCACCGGAGCCGCCCTTCGAGGAGCTTCAGCTTCGTGCCCAGATCCGCCACGGCGGCCCGCGCCCCCTCCAGCTCCGCCTCCAGCTCTGCCCGTTCCTCGTCGCCCAGGAGTTCGATGCCCTGGAGGCGGGCCTCACGCTCGTCCAGCCTCCCCTTCTCGACCCGCCACCGGGCGGCGGCCCGGGCCCCCAGCTCCCGGTAGATCTCCGTGTCCACGACCCGCTTCAAAATGGCGCTTCGCTCATCGCGGCCGGCTCTGAGGAAGGCGGCGAACTCGCCCTGGGCCAGGAGCATGGTGCGCTGGAAGTCTTCCCGGGTCATCCCTCCCAACGCCCCGGCGAAGGCTTCATCGTAGTCGGCCTTCCGGTGGCCGGCACCGTGGAGTCCACCGGGGAGTTCGGCGTCAGGGTCGGGACCGGACAGCTCCACCAACTCCCGCTTGACGTTCTGGAAGGCCCCGTCCGGAGCGCCCCGGGCCCGATGGACGGACCACCCGGCCCGGAACCAGCGGCGCCGGTTCCCGTCGAGACGGCTGAACACCAGTCGGACCATGCATGACCCGGTCCCTCGGGTCATGACGTTGTGGGGGTCCTCCGCGTTCACGTCCTCGTGCTTCATGGGACTGGTCTTGTCCCGACCCAGCCGAGCCGTGGCGGCGAAGAGGGCCAGGGAGACGGCATCCATGAGGGTGGATTTCCCGGCGCCCGTAGGCCCGTGGATGAGGAAGAGCGGGCTCTCACCCAGGGGGGGACGGTCGAAGTCGATGACGGTGCGGCCCCGCAGCGAGTTGAGGTTCTCGAGCTCAAGTCGATGAAGCCTCATGGTTCCCCCTCGCCGTCTTCGGCCTCCGGCGCCGACAGGATCTCCCGGAAGGCCACCATGAGGGCGTCGTCATCTTCCGGCGCCTCACCCCCTCGCCGCGCCGTCACCAGGCGGCGGAAGACCTGGTCCGGCCGCAGATCCTCCAGCGCCGGCCCGTCGGCGCTCCGGTCCCCAGTGTCCCCCGGGGCCCCGGGGGTGCGTTGCACCACCGAGAGGAGACGAGGCTCTCCCCCGTCCAGCGCGTCCACCGCTTCCCGGATCCGCAGTTCCAGGGTCGGATCCCACCGGGAGACGGTGACGTCGACCCGGAGGAGGGGCTCAAGCTCCCCGGGGAAGGCCGTTTCCCTGAGTCCAGCCAGCACCTCTTCCTCCGTGCCCTCGAGCCTTACCAGGGTCCGGTTCCGGGGCACGGGAATGGCCCGGTGGGAGATGCCGACGGCGTCGAACAGGGATCGGTGGGGGAGGCCGCCGGCGTCGGAACGGGATCGGTGGGAGAGGCCGCCGGCGTCGGAACGAGCCCGGTGACCCGGTTCCCCGTCCTCAGGGACGTCCAGAAGGCGTACCTGCCGCGCCGGACTTCCTTCTCCGAAGGAAATGGCCACCGGGGTTCCGGAGTAGCGGCAGTGGGAGGACCCGGCCCGCATGGGACGGTGAATATGTCCCAGCGCCACGTAGTCCCATCCCGTCCCGAAGAGGGTGGGCGAGAGAGCGTCGATGGTGCCCACCTGGTGGATCTCGTTGGGAAAGTCGTTCCGGTCCAGCGGCCCGCCTGCCACGGTGAGGTGCCCCATGGCGATGCGTCGGGCCTGGGGCCAGCGGTGCTCCGCCTCCCGGGCCAGCGTTTCGTAGAGGTCGGCAAAGGCATCGTGCATGGCGCGTCCCAACTCCCCGGGGGCCAGGCCCACCGGGCTGACTCCGAGGGTGTACTCGTGGACGTAGGGGACGGCGGCCACCACCACGCGGGGGCGCTCAGCGTCGGGGAGGGGGACGAGAAGGCGCTCGGGCCACGTCTCCCGGGGGCCGACCCCGCCAACCACCCGGATCCGGAGGGCGTCCAGGAGCTCCGCCGGGGCGCCCAGCCGGGACGCCGAGTCGTGGTTCCCTGCCGTGATCACCGCCACCGGCGCCGGATCCAGGGCAGCGAGCCGCGCCAGGAACCGGTAGTAGAGGGACTGGGCCTCCGCCGAGGGATTCCGGAGGTCGAAAACGTCTCCTGACACCAACAGGGCGTCGATCCCTTCGTCCTGGATCACCTCCAGAAGCCAGTCCAGAAAGCGGCGCTGGTCTTCCATGAGGGACACCGAATCCAGGGAGGCGCCCAGGTGCCAGTCGGCGGTATGGAGGATCTTCATGACCCAAGATTGCGGGGAGGTACGACCATATCAGGTCCGGAAGCGGTGGACTCGGCCTGGGGACATGAGTGGCGGTCTCAGTGGGTCGGTTCGGTCTCCTCGTATCCCCATGCTGCCGGCGGCGCCTCCACTGGGTTCGTGAGGTCGAAGGCCCAGCGGAGGGCATTGTCGAAGGTGGAGCGGGTCAGGCGGTAGGCGAAGACCTCCCCAGGGGTGATCTCCATCCGCCAGATGTTGTTCCGGGCTCCGGGAACGAGCTCGCCGATGACCTCGCGGGTGAAAGCGTCGGCCGGGAAGGTCTGGATCCCCGCCGTCCCCACTTCGTCGGTGTCGCCGCCGTACTGGGTCACGGCCTCTTCACTCCCGTCGGGATAGCGGTGGTCGTGCTTCAGGCGAATTCCCTCCCCTGTGCGGGTGAGGATCCAGGTGCGGGACCGGTTCCAGCTCTCCTCTTCTTCGTCGAAGACGTGGACGGGGATCCGGATCTCGTCGGCAGAGCACTGGCGCACGTGCATGACGAAG
>PWZC01000254.1 GCA_003567615.1 Gemmatimonadota bacterium
TCCTCGCCGGTGGGGGTTGCCACTTCCACCCACCCCTCAGCGCCCCTCTGCCTATTCACGACCCACCTGTCCACCTCGGCCATGGCCTGCCAGTCGATCCGGATCGACGTAGACGAGAGAACCTCGATCCGGATTGGAGCCGGCCTGTCCGGTGGGGGAGCGATTCGCGTGGCAGAGAAGTCCAGCCACAGATCATCGCCGGTCCGGAGATCCACGACCTCCGAGGTGCTGGGGAAGGTGTAGAGCCGAGCGTCAAACCCCTCCACCTCCACACCGTAGCGCCCCCTGGGGAGCCCGGAGAAGGTGAAGCGACCTTCCCCGTCCGGGGTCGCGGTACGCTCTTCACCGCCCGAGAGACGCACCTGGACCCCTTCGACGGCCCGGCCCCCGGCCAGAACCGCCCCGGAGATAATGGCCGATCGGTGGAGGGATCCGTGGAACTCGACCCGGGCCTCGCCTCCTTCCGGCACCTGGACGCTTCGTGCTACCTGCCCGACGATGCCGTCCTCAGGCTGCTCAGGGAGGCGCACGGTCCTGGGGCCCGGCGGCACCCCGGTAAACCGGACGCCGCCTGCAGCGTCCGTGGTCCGCACCTGTGCCGGCTGGGTATTCAGTTCCACGACGATGCCCGCCTCGCCCTGCCCGTCCAGCGTCACCAGACCGACAACTGTGCCCGATGCAGGCGCAGGCGGCGGCTGGGTCGTGTCCCGGTCAGCCCCATCGGAGCACGACGTCAGAGAAAGGAGGAGGCCCATCAGAAGCGGCGCCACCATTGGGAACGGAGGCCGGGAGAGCGGGAGCGGAGGCCGGGACGCGGGTCGCATCGTCATGGGTCCGTAAGGCTGGAGGGGCTTCGATGCGGAAGGGGGCCACAGCCCGGATCGAAGCGGATCCAGGCAGACTCCTGCTTCCGAAGTATTCAAGTCGCATGCCCGGTCCCCAATTTCCCTCCCGGGGTATCGTAAACGTTTTTGATATAGGGCTTTGGATGGATATCACGGGGCCGTCCCCCCTGTTTGCTGGACAGGATCGCCATGGTGGAATGCCAACTCTCTCGCAGCCTGGCATGATCTGCAGGGAGCGCTCGCCTTGCGTCACCCGGTTCGGCGGCGTCACCGGAGCACGCCATGCCATTGAGCTTGCCGCCACCACCGGCCCACCCCAGCATTGTGGGTGGTCACAGGCGGTCCGTGAGGTGTTCAAGGATGGAAGCCACGAGATGACCACATCAGCCCATGTCCATGCCTGGTTCCGCCGCACCTTCCACCCGAGGCCCCCATCGTTCAACGATGTCCAGTCCTCCGCGGAATTCGCCCCAGTCGGCAGCGACCGAGGTCGACCTGCTGCGCATCTGGTTTCGACGCGTGGTCGAGTCGGATGCGACCGCCTTCGAGTCGCTCTTCCGGGCGACGCGGGAGAATCTCGTGCGCTACGCAGTTCAGATCACGGGAGACGAAGCGACGGCGGCGGACATGGTTCAGGAAGCCTTCCTGCGCTTCTGGCAGCGGCGTCGGGAGCACGACCCGTCGGGATCCGTGAAGGCGCTGCTTTTCCGGACCGTGCGCAACCTGGCTCTCAATTCAGTGCGCGATGGAAAACGCCGGGCCCAACTCCTCGCTGAGGGTTACGAGTCCCCGGTTCGAGGCACCCCGGATCCGGACATGGCTTTCGCGGGACGGGAATTGGCGGAGCGCGTGCGCGAGTGGATGGAAGAGTTGCCGGATCGTCAGCGCGAAGCATTGACACTCAGTCGCTTCCAGGGGCTGAACCACGAAGAGATTGCCGAGGTGATGGAGGTGGCGCCCCGGACAGTGAACAATCACCTGGTGCGGGCTCTCCGGACCCTGAGGGATCGGATCGAGGCCCACCGAGAAGGATCAAGCGTCCAAGGAGCGGGATGATGGCAGAGCAAGACAAGCGACCTCCCTTCCCGGCCCAGATCGGCTCCGAGCCGGATTCCGGGTCGCTGGAGGAGGTCTGGGGTCTTCTGGACGCGGCGGCGCCCGGTGGGAGCACCGAGGTAGACAGCACCGAGTTGGACGAAGCATGGGCTCGTCTCGCCGGTGAGATCCATGACCTGGAGACGAGGCCTTCCAACCGCCGGCTCGCTGAGGCAACCGGGCCCGGGGATCCGTCATCCCGACCGCGTTCCCGCATCCGCTTGGCATGGTGGATGGCTGTGGCGGCGGCAGCAGCGTTCGTCCTGGTCGGTCCTCCAGCCACAATCATGGTGGAGGCCGGGCCGGGAGAAATCGTTTCCGTTGCCCTGGCCGACGGCTCGTCGGTGGAGCTCAATTCGGGCTCGACCCTGCGCTACGCACGGTGGGCCCGGGGAGATTCCCCCCGCGCCCGCTCGGTAAGGCTCGACGGTGAAGCCTTCTTCGAGGTGGTCCCTGGAAGGTCGCGCTTCCAGGTCCGGACGCTGAATGCCGACGTCACCGTTCTCGGGACACGCTTCAACGTCAGGGCTCGCGATGAACCGGGCGGAGGTACTGAGGTCGCTGTCGCTTCGGGCCGGGTTCGTCTCGCCGCTACAGGGGTCGATGCCGGGGTGGAGGTGGTCGGTGGCCGCAGTTCGATGCTTCCCCTGGGATCAGCCGAGCCTTCACCTGCCTCTGACATGGCTCTGGACCCCATCCTCAGCTGGCGCACACGAGGGTTTGCGGCCGTTGATCGGCCCATCGGATCCATTCTTGCGGAGTTGGAGCGGCGATTCGACACCCGTCTCGAGGTGGCGTCGGGCGTGGCACTGGAGGAACGTCTGACCATCCACTACCACGAGTCGCGGGACCTCGAGTCCATCCTCAGCGACATTGCGACGGCGAGGGGGCTGGGGTACCGGGCCATCAGTGGAGGGTACGAGATCCACCCATGAGCCTGAGGGTGCCCTGTCTCGTCCTGGTCCTGCTCTTCATGTGGGCCATCCCGGTTCCCCCCTCCCTGGCAGGTCAGGAGCCCGTGGGGTCCCATACCCTGATCCTGCGGGACGTGCCCGTCCTGGAGGCGCTGGAACGCGTCGTCTCGGTGACGGGTCTGGATCTGCTCTTCGGCTCCGAAGTCACGGAAGCGGTGGGGAATCGCCGGGTGTTCTGCCGGGCCGAAAGAGAGACGGCCGAGGGAGTCCTGTCCTGTGTGGTCCGATCCGTCGACCTGGACTACTACCGCCTCTCTTCCGGTACCTATGTGGTTATTGCCGGACCTGAGGGGCTGCCCCGCAGGGGAAGTCTGAGCGGCTTCGTGACCGACGGCTGGACCGGTGAACCCCTGGCCAATGCCCAGGTTCGGGTCGTCTCGCCGCAACTGTCCACCCGCGCCAACGGCTCCGGCGTCTTCAACCTTCCGTCGCTCCTTCCGGGCAGCCATGAGGTTGTGGTTTCGGTCCACGGCTATGAGCCCCTCCGCACATGGGTCGAGGTTCCGCCGCAAGGGGAGGCCCGGGCCACCTTTGCCCTCGAACCCCGGCCATTCGTGGCCCGCCCCA
>PWZC01000329.1 GCA_003567615.1 Gemmatimonadota bacterium
CCACTGTCTGCCCAAAACGACGCAACGGCGGATTGGTCACCGACCTGGACAACGTCAAAGCCATGATCGGGCTGCTTTGTGTAGGGAAACCTCATTATGATGCCATCGCCGAATACCGTGATGAACCCTGGTTTGCCATGGCCCTGGGAATTGACCGGCTGCCATCGCCGGAAACCCTGCGCCAGCGTATTCAAAGCTTTCCGGAGAAAACCGGACGCGTTTGGCGTGATTTTACGATGCGCCTGCTGGCCGCCAATACCGGGCTGTTGGGGGAACAACTTCATGGGCATACCTATACGGTGATTCATTGTGATGTTTCGCCCATGGACAACTCCGACACGAAAAAAGAAGGCGTTTCCTGGACCTATAAGAACTACGCCGGCTATGCGCCCATGTTCGCTTATATCGGTCCGTACGGGTTGATGCTCAACAATGAGCTTCGCCCCGGTTCGGCCCACAGCAACTGTGCCGGTACGGCCGAATGGTTCGACCAGACCCTGACGATGGCCGGGCGTGTGAGCCCGCACCGGCGGCTTATTGTTACCGACTCGGGCAATGACAGCGCCGAAAACCTGAAGATGTTTGCTGGTCATGAGGATACCGATTTTCTGGTCAAGTGTAATCTGCGCAAGCACGACCCCCAGGAGTGGCTGGACATGGCCAAAGAGCAAAGCAAGTTGGAGGACCGCAAATTCGAAAAGGTGGACATTGGGGCCCGGGCCTGGTACGGGGAACGGGAGATGGTCCTGCCTGGACAGGACAAGGTTCCCGATGAGCAAAAAGTTACACAACGCGTAGTGTTCCGGGCGGTAGAGCGGTTTGCGGCCCCGAATGGCCAGTACCTGTTCGGCGATCAGGTCAGCGTGGATGCCTACTGGACCTCGCTGGACTGGAAGTCTAAAGAAGTGCATGAGTTTTACAAGCAGCGGGGCACCAGTGAACAATACCACAGCGAGCTGAAAAGTGACATGGGCGTAGAGCGCCTGCCGTCGGGCAAGTTTGCCGTTAACCAACAGATCCTGGACCTGGCAATGATTGCCTATAACCTTTTGTGGCTTATGGGGCAGAATATGCTTGGCAGCGGGCTGGTACCGCGGCGCAAGGCCCAAAGCGGCCGGCTGCGTCTGCGGACAGTGATGCAGAACCTGATGTATATGGCCGGGCGTCTGGTGCGTCATGCCAGGAGGACGGTGGTCAAGATATTCAAAGGTCATGGCTGGGCCCAACCGGTTCTTGCCCTTGCCCGGGGTCCGGATGGTTGAGTATGCAGATCACAGTTAAGCGATTATGGCTTGGAAAAAGGGTTGGCCGGCAAAGACTGCAGGGGTGAATAGTGGGCGGTTTATGAGAAAAACGACTTTCTTCTGAGATCAAAAGCTCAAATTTAAGTCAAAAGGCTATTCAGATGGTGCAAAACCCCTTGAAAGATGCCATATTATCACTGTCCGAATGTACTGCAGCATCAAAATAGTCGCGGGAAGAATAATCTCACGGAATCAGGTAACACTATCATCTTCATTCCATTCAATGATCTCCCCTTCAAGAGGATAAGATATTCTTGTTTTTTGAAAGACTGAATCAGAATAGAATTTGTAAATGAATGTTTCAAAGTCTTCGTTTTGTACTTCTGCAATTCCAGTATTATTTGAGGATAAACCAGGGAATTGAATTAAACTCGCAATTATAATTATCATCAAAATCGGAATGTTCACAGCGCTAAATTTTAAATGGGTATAAGATTTTTTATTCTTGAAAGAAGTTCGGACTATTTGTCTCAAATTCGGAAAATAGGCGAAATTTAATTGCACTAAATTGATAATGGTATGTCATTAGTTTGTCGAGATTTCCCGCTTTATAACGGCCCTGCATTTGTGCGGCGGGGCGACCATCTAAGAATATAAGCAACAAATGTTTACCCGTCCGCACGAAATGCTTTGTTATAAAGCGGGGCATGAAATCTGATTCAGTTTAACGACTTTCAAAAGCTGCATGCTGGACAGTTGAGTGTTATATGAATATATAATAATCAAAAAGTCTTATGATATATAGCAATTGTTAAGCATTGTGTTTTGAATTTTCTTCTTAACTTTCTATATTGATGTATAATGTTGTATAACGTTGTATAATCTTAAGCCATGTCAAAATATCTATCTGTTAGTGAAGCCGCTGAGATGTTGAATGTAAACTCCGAAACACTTAGGCGTTGGGATAAGTCTGGTAAATTCAAAAGTTCCAGGCATCCGATAAATAACTATAGGGTTTATAGTGAAGAGCAAGTCGTTTCATTGGTTGAAGATATGCAACTGGAAATTGCTTATCGCAAAAAAGATGTTTCTTCATATAAGTATGAGACTTTTTTTCAAACGAAACTTGGTAGCCTTTACCATGCTGATTCTATAGAGTTTTTGCAAACTTTAGAGCCGGCTTCTGTTGATCTCATATTTGCAGACCCTCCATATAACATTAAAAAAGCTGAATGGGATTCATTTTCTTCCCAAAAAGAGTACGTAGAGTGGAGTTTAGAATGGATAACTGAATCTAGTAGGATACTAAAAAGCACTGGCTCACTTTATATTTGTGGTTTTTCCGAAATTCTGGCAGATGTCAAATGGGCATCGGCGCACTTGTTTAAGGGGTGTAAATGGTTGGTATGGTTCTATCGGAATAAGGCGAATTTAGGGAATGATTGGGGTAGGTCTCATGAGAGTATACTACATTTAAGAAAGTCTAAGAACTTCAAGTTTCGAATTGACGAAGTTAGAATTCCTTACAATGAGCACACTTTAAAATATCCTGTTAGATCACAAGCAGAATCGTCTCAATATTCAAAAGCAAATAAGAACGGCAAAAAGTATGTATGGGAGCCACATCCATTAGGAGCAAAACCAAAGGATGTTCTTGAAATCCCAACTATTTCAAATGGGTCTTGGGAGCGCTATGAACATGAAACCCAAAAGCCTGTTGAGTTGTTAAGAAAAGCGATTCTATCTTGTACAGATAAGGGTGATCTTGTTTTAGATCCATTTGGAGGGTCCGGTTCAACGTTTGCAGTTGCTGAAGCCTATGAAAGAAGGTGGATTGGAATCGAAAAAGAAATCTCATATTGCCAAATCATATCAGAAAGACTTTCGGATATGGATCACATAAACAGAATTCGAAGTGAAGTAGATACAAGAGAGTCACAAAAAAGAAGGAAGAAACTAAGAGGCGAGTAGCCTCCAAACATCTTGTGTGATAAGATTTGAGAAGGATTTCATGTATTTGTTGTAAGGTGCTTTTTGAGCATTGGGTGGAGGGTCTAAGTAATAAACTCCTTCAAGTTCCGTTAAAAAGTTACTATAGACCATAAAAAGCCCTGAAACCAATGTGAAGCTTATATTATCTTCTTCCTTTCTTTGGACATCGTTAAGGAAAATCCCAATCACTTTTTGATCATGTTTGACAAAGCGTTCAAGTAAAATTTTATCTATGAA
>PWZC01000331.1 GCA_003567615.1 Gemmatimonadota bacterium
GCAGTCGATGTGGGTCCGGGCCCTCCAGTGATATATTGGAGCCCGGCGTCGGTGAGTCTGGAAAATCACTCGCACGTGGTCCAGTGCCAGGAGGGCGTGGCCCCGGAGCCGTGAAGTTCTGGCCCCGGAGTCGCTGGCCCCGGAGCCGTGAGGGCGGCGACCCCGGACCCTGCCGCGCCATTCATGGACCCGTCTGCGCCTTCGGCGTTCCGGAATCCAGTTCCGTGTTCGTCGTCCCGCCACCCATGCCACCACGTCAGCCCATGCCTGTGATCGCCCCTTCTCGCCTCCGGTTCACAGCCCTCCGGGGGTGGCTCCTGGCCGGACTCCTGCTCCTGCCCACGAGCGGTGCAGTGGCCCAAACCCCTCCGGACCCGGTCCCCACCGTCCGGGGCGACACCCTGCTGGTGGTGGGCACCCGTGTCAGTGCCGACCTACCAGAGCAGACCCGCGCCGTCCAGATCCTGCACCGAGCCGAGTTGGAGCGGTCCCCGGCCCGCAACGCCGTGGAACTCCTCCGGTGGGTCACCGGCGCCGACCTGGGAGCCCGCTCCCGCGCCCAGGCCGACCTGTCTCTCCGAGGCGCGGGCTTCGAACAGACCTTGATCCTGGTGGACGGCGTGCGGATGAACGATCCGCAGACCGGACATTTCAATCTGGACCTGGCTCTCCCCCTGGATGAGGTGGAACGGATCGAGATCCTGAGGGGACCGGCCTCATCGCTCTACGGGAGCGACGCGGTGGGCGGCGTGGTGAACCTGGTCACCCGTCAGGGTGCAGGCTGGAACGTCCGGGGTGAGGGAGGCTCCTTCGGGTCGGCAACGCTGGGGGGAGGAGGCTCGCTGACGCTCCCGGGTGATGCCCGGCTCCGTCTGAGCGGCGAGTGGGACCGCACCGACGGTCACCGGCCGGGAACCGACGCCGAATCCCGCCTGGGGCAGGCTCCCCTCCGGATGCCCCTGGCTGGCGGAGAACTCCGCGCCCAGGCCGGCGTGGGAGACCGGGCGTTCGGGGCCAAGGACTTCTACGCCGTCTTCGATTCCTTCGAGGAGACCCGCACCACCACCCTGGGCGCGGGATGGCGTTCCGACCCGACCCGGCGACTGGTGGTGGAACCGCGAGTGGACTGGCGGCGCCACCAGGATGACTTCCTCCTGGAGCGGGACAACCCCGAAGGATTCCGGAATGTCCACACCTCCGAGCGCCACGGGGGCGAGCTCACCCTCCGGGCCCACGCCCACGCCCGCCTCAGCCTGGCCCTGGGCGGAGGCGCCTGGCGCGAATCCCTGTCCAGCACGGGGCTCGGAGAGCGGGACGAGGGACGGCAGGCGCTCTTCACCGAAGCCGATCTCCTTCTACCCGGATCCATCCGCACGGCCCTGGGGCTCCGGTTGGATCGCCATGACCTCTGGGGGACGTCGGTCTCCCCCTCCGTGGCCGCCGCCTGGCAACCACACTCCGGCCTCCGCCTCCGGGCCGCTCTCGCCGATGCCTTCCGCGGTCCCACCTGGACCGAACGCCATTACACGGACCCGGCCCATCGAGCCCGCGCCGATCTCCATCCCGAACGGTCCCGGTCCATGGAGGCCGGGGTGCGCCTCGATCCGGCGGCTGGAGCCCACGTGGACCTCACCCTCTTCCGGCGGAGCAGCCGGGACCTCATCGACTGGGCACGACCGGTGAATGACCCGTCCGCGCTCTGGGAGACCCGGAATCTCACCCGGGCCGTCTTCCGAGGCGCCGAACTGGATGCTGCCTGGACGCCGGCAGGAGGAACGACACTCCGGGTGGGGGCCTCGCTTCTCTCCCTGGAGGCCGAAGCACCCGAGGAACTCTTCTCCAAGTATGCCCTCCGCCCCCTCACGGAGCAGATCACCGTAGCCGTGGACCAGCAGGTGGGTCGGCACCTGAATGTGTCCCTTCGTGGGATCCATGGCCGACGCCCCGGCGAATCGGACTGGCGGGAAGTGGACCTTCGCCTCGAGGCCTCGCTGGCGGGAGCGCGGTGGCACCTGGACCTCCGCAACCTCCTGGGTTCGGACCATCCGGACCTCACCGGCAACGCCGTACCGGGACGGGCCATCTACCTGGGGGCGCGCTTCGGGGGAGGCTGATTCAGCGGTCGGACTCGGCGCGGGAGGCGGCCAGGGCCCGCATGCGCTGCAGGCGGATGGCGGCCCGGAGTTCGTCGTTGGTCCGCTCCACCGCCAGGGGAATCCGGGTGGGCCCGTCCTGGAGGCGGACCCTCTCGACCACCAGCGTCTCTACCCGCTCGGCCCGCTCCCGGGGCGCCTCTTCGAGCCAGACCACCCGGAGGGCGCTTCCACCCTGGGCCACGGCCCCACAGAGGCCTTGGCGGTCCAGAAGCCCCTGGGGCCCGGTGACCAGCTCCCGAAGCTCGCCGTCCCGGTCCAGGGCCCCGGGGAGCGAAAGCGCCACGGAGGCAGACAAGACCGTACGGGTGGTGGAGAGGCCCTCCAGCGCCGAACGGATCCGCACGGCGGACTCGAGATCCGGGCCGTCGAGCATGTCGAGCCCTGGAGCCGGCATCCCATCCCCGGCGCACACCGCTCCGAAGACCCGATTCAGGGAAACGGATTCGTAGCGGCGCAATTCGTCCGCAATGGCCCGGTCCAACTCTCCCCGGAGTCCCGCCTGCGCTGAAGCCAGACTCCACCCGTCGACTCCCCGGGCAGCCTGGGGCCAGAGCGTCTGCAACACGGTCCCGTGGGGGTCCGCTTCGTCCACCCGCACCTCGCGGACGTTCCCACTGTCCTCTCCTCCACCCATGGTCTCCAGGCGCCGGAGGAAGGGAGGAAGTTCGACCCGATGGGTCCAGACGGAGCGACCACCGTCCAGGCGGAGCTCCACCTCAACCGCTCCCTGGGCCATGGTCCGACGGTCGTGGCGTTTCCAGAAGATGAAGCGACGTCTGAAGTTATCTCTGGTCACCTCATGCGTGATGGAGGTCCGGAAGACCAGCTCCGGCTCCTCCAGCGCCAGGACGGCCGCGGTGCGGACCTCCGGCGGGATGGTATTCCGAAGCCACTCCGGTACCTCCAGGGGTTGCCGCTCCGCTGCACGGGGGTCCCGCCCGGCACCGGCTCCGCCCCGGGGATCGGGATGGATGCGGTTCAGGAGCGACCCCGGATCCACCCGGCGAAGCTGGGCCTGCCGATGCCGGGTGGCGAGGCGGTCCGCCTCAGCGACCAGGGCATCGAGCTGCCGTCGATACTCGGCCAGCACCGGACGCAGCATCCCCATGTCGGTCCCGATGCCGGGAGCCGCGTCGGATACCGGAAGGCCGGCCACGGCCTGCAGTACGGCTTCCACCTCGACGCCCACCGCCAGGAGCGCCTCGAGATCTCCCGGCGCCACACCCTGCGCATGCTCGGGCCAGGCGTCCAGCATGGCCAGATAGGCCTGGGCTGCGAGGCGCCACTCCAGGGGGTTCGCCACGCCCCTGGCAC
>PWZC01000301.1 GCA_003567615.1 Gemmatimonadota bacterium
CGGTGGACCGGGTTTGGCGCTCCGGACTGCACGCAGACTCTCTCCGTCGCTTGAGAGGCACTACCACACCGAAGATCGAGCCTCAGACTCGGAAACCGGGATAGTTCAACGGCCTGCTAGACCGCCACGCGGTGGGTGGTTCTGGCTTCGTGGTAACGCCGGAGGAATAGGCATCATAGGGGCAGCGCGTCCGTGACCGGAGGAGGTCCGATGGAACGGCTGGCCCTTCAGAACAGTTGGCGATCCCCTGAAGGGGTGGACAATCTGGGATGTGAGAGAGCCCGGAAGACCCCACCCCAACAGGAGACTGGCCATGTCGAGGTATATCGGGCTGGACGCCCACGCGTCAAGCTGCACGCTGGGGGTCATGACGCCGAGCGTGCAGCGGATCGGTTTGCACGTGGTGGAGACGAACGCACGGTACCTGATCGAAGCGGTGCGACAGATCCCGCAACCCCGGCACATCTGCCTGGAAGAAGGGACGCTGTCGGAGTGGCTGTACGAGGTCCTGTCACCCCACGCGGAGAAGGTGGTGGTTGCGGCGGTGAGCGAGAGCCGGGGCCCGAAGGACGATCGCCGGGATGCCTTTGGCTTGGCGGAGGGCCTCCGGCTGGGCGCGATCAAGCGGAAGGTCTACAAGGAGCGTGGCAGCTTCGGGCCCCTGGGCTATCGGGCCAAGGGGTACCGCTGGATCCGGAGCGATGGGGTGCGGGTGAAGAACCGACTGAAGGCCCTGTACCGCTCGCGGGGTGTGGCCGTGGCCGGGCGCGGGGTCTACACGGCCTCGAAGCGCGGGGAGTACCTGGGTCGACTTCCCAAGTCGGCCCAGTCGCTGGCCGAGCTGCTGTACGAGCAGATGGACGCGCTGGACGGGCTCAAGAGGGAGGCGAAGAAGGCGATGCTCGCCGAAGCGAAGCGGCATCCGGAGTTCCGGCTCGTGAGGAGCTGTCCGGGGCTGGGTCCGGTGCGCACGGCCGAGCTGCTTCCCATCGTGGTGACGCCCTACCGGTTTCAGAACAAGCGCAGGTTCTGGTCATACTGCGGACTGGGCGTCGTGACGCGGAGCTCGTCGGACTGGGTGCGAGCGCAGTCGGGCGAGTGGATGAAGACCGAGGTGAAGCGCACCCGCGGGCTGAATCGGAACTTGGGCCACACGCTGAAGGCGATCTTCAAGGGCGCGGCGACCACCGTGATCGGCCGGGCGGAAGACGACCCGGTCCACCGGCACTACCTGGGGCTGCTGGACGGCGGCACGAAACCGAACATGGCGAAGCTCACCATTGCTCGACAGATCGCATCCATCGTGCTCGCGGTGTGGCGAACGAAGGAGGGCTACGACCCGAAGATCCTCGAGAGCGCGGCAAGGAGAGACTGACCCGGACCGATGCAGCGGAGGGAAAGGGAATCGCTCCGAGGTGTCGGTCTCGGGATCTCAACGGTTCAGGGGAGAGCATCCATTGAATTTCTGGTCCGGTGAATTTCTGGTCCGGGCCCTGGGGCCCGAGTCCCCCGGGATAGGCTATGCCCCCCTGGAGAGCCGAACGAAGCAATGGGCCCAAGAGCCCCCGATAGAAGGATGGTTCCCGCTCTCGAGCGGAGAACGAATCGGCTGCCATAGAACCCGGAGTATCGTCCCGCCAGGGGAGAGAGCCACCCTCGAACCTTCCACCTCACTCCGCAAGCCACCGTCCCGGGCGGCGGAAACAACGAACGCTGGCCGTCAAGACGAGATCGGACAGCGTGCAGGAGAGGTGTGTCTTGACGGCTTGCCCCATAGAAGGAGTTTCAAACGCCCTCTTGGGGGCGGAGGCAAGGTCGGGCGCGGGGTCTGGCCGAGCAACCGGCCGAGCAGTGGGTGATGGTGGGGGCGTCGATAGGCCCGGGAGGCGCCGGAGAGCAGCCGAAGCGGCGGAGGACGAACGCGCCATGGGAATCGGGGCCCGAAGGATGGTGCGATGGGCGGTGGGAGACGGTCTGGGGGAACAGGAGCGGGGGCACGCGAACTGGATCGGGTGGTGCCTCAGACCTCCCAGTCATGGGGAGCGGACTGATCGAACTCGTACTCCGGGATGGGCTCAGGAGCGGCGAGATCGAAGGTCGGGGACTGGTCGAAGTGGAGTTCGGCCTGGGGAGGGCCGCGGGCGGGGGAGACCCGGGGAGGTCGATGGGGCAGGTCGAGGTGGAGGAGGATGTCCTGCACGGTGGAGGGGAGAGTGATGAACGAGATGATCTGCATCTCACCGCCGCAGGCGGGGCAAAGGAGCGGGAGCACCTCGTAGATGCGAGCCAGAAGCTGGGCCCAGAGCATGCGACTGGACCGTGATCGGGGCGAGGCTGCCAGGGGGCCGGTCGGTGCCGGCTTCCGGGCGTGGCCGGGCGACGTTGGGGACTCCGCATCGACTGGAGAATCGTCGGGCTCGGGCCGTCCGATCGAGATCACGGTGGACCTCAGGCGCGCGTTGGGCGCCAGGACTCCGTGGTAGCGATGGCGATGGATGCGGGGCGGTGGAACGAGCCGGGCCAGGCGGTCGAGGAGCTCGAGGGGAGTGAGGCGAAGCTCTTGGCGGCCGTGCCTGTCGGGCTCCAGGAGCCGGTACACTAGGCGAGCCTCTGGCGAGGAGAGGGTCTCGATACCGGCGGGGGCGTGGAGTCGCTCCAGGGCGAGAGGCCCCCGCGCGCAGTACCGAACGAGCCGCTCGAGACCCGCTCGGTCCTCGCCCTCGATCCGGACGGAGCCGTCGACAGAGAAGCCGCCGGTGCCCCGCCAAGTGCGCATGTCCGCCGCCACGGAAGGGTCCAGGAGCCCGCGGCGGGCAAACCAGCGCAGGACGCGGATCTGCACGGTGCGGGCCAGGGCCTCCGCATCCCGGGCCTCGAGGCCGGTGGCCTCGTGGAAGCGGACTCCCCGCTCGACGTCGCCGGAGATCACGCCATCGAGGGCCAGCACATGGTAGTGGTCGTGGGGGTTGAGAGAACCCCCGAAGCGCTGGGGAAAGGAAATGGCTCCGAGCTGCGCGTCGCGAACCAAAGCCGGCGCGCCCGGACTTGCGTCACGAAGCGCGGACCGGAGCCCCCGGAGGAAAATGGCGAGCACCGCACTCGCCACCTGGGGCGTCTGGTGCAGGAAGGGCCGAGTCCGCTTCGGCACAGACAGCACCCACTGCCGCACGGGAAGGTGCGGGATCACCTCGTCGGTCAGGTGCGCCGCCACCTCCGCCATGCGTCGTGCGTTGCAGGAGGGGCACACCCCGCGACCCTTGCAGGAGAAGGCCAGGAGCTGGTCGTGCCCGCAATCCGTGCACCGCACCCGCGCGAACCCGTGGGCAGGGATGCCGCAGCGCCGGAATGGGTGATTCCTCCGCGACTTCGAGGAGGTCGTTGTCCCCAGTGACGAGGATCTGCACTCCAGCAGCAACCGCATCGGCAAGGATCCTCGCGTCGTCGGCGTCACGGAC
>PWZC01000423.1 GCA_003567615.1 Gemmatimonadota bacterium
CCGTGTTCTCGGGGTTCAGCGCCTCACGGCTCTGATCCACGTAGGAGAGGCGCACCGTGGAGCCGATGGTGATGTCGCCGGCGTCGGGCTCTTCCTGGCCTACGATCATGCGGAAGAGCGTACTCTTTCCCGCCCCGTTGGGGCCGATGATCCCCACGATGCCGCCCCGGGGGAGGCGGAAGGAGAGGTCCTCCATGAGGAGCTTGTCGTCGTACCCCTTGGTGACCCCGTCGAAGATCACCACGTCCTCTCCGAGACGCTCGGGCCGGGGGATGATGATCTCGGCCGTACGGATCTCGTCCTTCCCCTGCTGGCTCATGAGTTCTTCGTACGAGCGGAGGCGCGCCTTCCCCTTGGACTGGCGGGCCTTGGGCGACATGCGCACCCACTCCAGCTCGCGCTCCAGCGTCCGACGCCGCGCCGACTCGGCCTTCTCCTCCCGGGCCAGCCGTTCCTGCTTCTGCTCGAGCCACGACGTGTAGTTGCCCTCGTAGGGGAAGCCCTCGCCCCGGTCCAGCTCCAGGATCCACCCCGCCACATTGTCCAGGAAGTAGCGGTCGTGGGTGATGGCCACGATGGTCCCCGGGAAGCGCTCCAGGTGATGCTCGAGCCACGCCACCGACTCGGCGTCCAGATGGTTCGTGGGCTCATCCAGGAGGAGGAGATCCGGCTCTTCCAGGAGCACGCGGCAGAGAGCCACCCGGCGCCGCTCCCCACCGGAGAGGGTGGTGACGTCGGCGTCGGGGGGCGGAAGCCGAAGCGCATCCATGGCGATCTCCAGCTTCCGGTCCAGCTCCCACGCCCCGGCCGCGTCGATCTTCTCCTGCAGCTTGGCCTGCTCCTCGATGAGGGCGTTCATCTCCTCGTCGGTGGAGATGTCGGCGAAGGCGGCGTTCACCTCCTCGTAGCGACGGAGGAGGTCCCGGGTCTCCTTCACCCCCAACTCCACATTGCCCTTCACGTCCAGGGTGGGATCCAGTTCAGGCTCCTGGGGGAGGTAGCCCACCTTCGTGCCCTTGGCGGCCCAGGCCTCGCCCTGGAAGTCCTTGTCGACCCCGGCCATGATGCGCAGGAGCGTGCTCTTGCCCGAGCCGTTTGGGCCCACCACGCCGATCTTCGCCCCCGGGTAGAAGGAGAGCCAGATCCCCTTCAGGATCTCCTTCTTGGGGGGAACGACCTTGCGGAGGTCCTTCATGACGTAGATGTACTGTGGTCCGGCCATGGGTCTGTCGCTGGGTGGAAGAAAGAAGAGCGGGTGGTCCGGGAATCTATCGTCGGGTGGGGCCGCCGTCATGGGGCGGACCCTGGCGCCGCCTCGGGGGTCCAGTACCGCGGAGCCCTTCCCCGCATCCTGGAGTCCGGATCATGGCCCCACCCTCTTCCGCCGCCCCCTCCCCCGAGCCTTCCCCCGAGGGCTCCTCCCCCGAGGGCGCCTCCGAATCCCGTCCTGACCGGGAGTCGGTCTGGGACTACCCCCGCCCGCCGCGCATCGAAGCCAACACCCTGCCCCTCCGGGTCGAGCACGACGGCCGGATCCTGGCCGAGACCCGAGCCGGGTACCGGGTGCTCGAGACGAGTCACCCGCCCACCTACTACCTTCCACCCGACGGCGTGGACTGGGAGCGCCTGGTCCCGAGCCGGACCCGCACCCTGTGCGAGTGGAAGGGGCAGGCCAGGTACTGGTCGCTCAAGACCCCGGAGGGGCTGGTGGCCGACGTGTGCTGGGCGTACCCGAGCCCCCGCGATCCGCGGCTTCGGGACCACGTCTCGTTCTACGCCGGAAAGGTGGACGCCTGCTTCGTGGACGGCGAGCAGGTGCAGGCCCAGGAGGGCTCGTTCTACGGCGGTTGGATCAATTCATGGATTGTGGGGCCTTTCAAGGGAGGTCCCGGCACTCGGGGGTGGTGAAATGAGCGACGAGATGAGCGACGACACACGCGACGAGACGGGTGAGCCCCTCCGACGGCTCCCCCTCTTTCCGCTCCCGGTGGTTCTCTTTCCTGGAGCGGCCATGCCGCTCCATATCTTCGAGCCCCGCTACCGGCAGATGGTGGCCCGCTGCATCGAGTACGACCGGAAGTTCGGCCTCGTCTACCACGATCCGGACCGCATGGGCCCCTTCGGCATGGAGCCGGACCGGGTGGGGACCATTGCCGAGATCGGCGAGTTCCAGATCCTTCCCGACGGTCGCTCCCTCCTCATCGCCACCGGCGGCCCCCGCTTCCGCATCGTGGACGGCATCGAGTCCGACACCCTCTACTACGAAGCGCTGGTGGAACCCTTCCACGACGATACCGAGGAGGGGGAAGAGCTGCTCCCCCGCCGGCTTCGGTCGCTGACCCTCTTCGACGCCGTGGTGGAGCAGATCCAGGATGATGACGAAGGGGTGGACGGGAGCGCTTCCGCCGGGAATGGAATGGAGAAGGAGGGTGGACCGGAAGAGGAAGGGTTCGCCGGCGAGAGCCGGAACGGCACCCCCGATTCGGTGCCCCGACCTGAGAACGAGCTGGATCCGGCCGAGGAGGTGTCGTTCCAGCTCGCCGCCCGGATCCGCATCGATCCTCTCTGGCAACAGTCTCTTCTGGAGATCCGCCACGAGTCGGAGCGCCTGAACCGGCTGGACGCCCTCCTGAGCCGGGTGCTGGGGGGTGGGATCGAGGGGGAGGACCAGGAGTGAGGAGGGGCGTCGTGCTGGTCGGCTCGCTGGTCGTCGCACTCCCTGCGCTCCTCGCCGGCTGCGGGGAGCGGGGGCCGGACGAGCCCGGGATCCGCCTCCTTCCCCTGGCCGCCCCGCTCCCGGCCGTGCCAGGGGCCGGCATGCCCTTCATCGCCGGGACAACGGACGGGTTTGTGGTGAGCTGGACCGAGCCCACCGGAGCGACGGGGATTGATGGTAGGGAGGAGTTCGCCGTCCGTTGGGCCGGTCTGGACCGGGAGGGCCGGTGGTCGGAACCGGGAACCCTGGCTGCCTCCGACGACTTCTTCGTGAATTGGGCCGACTTCCCGTCCATCGCCTATGGGGGCGAGGGTCGCCTGGCCGCCCACTGGCTGGCCCGAAGTGGTGACGGAACCTTCGACTATGATGTGGTGGTGAGCGCCTCTACCGATGGGGGCACCTCGTGGTCCGAGCCCCGCATTCTCCACGCCGACGGGGTGCAGGCCGAGCACGGCTTCGTCTCGTTTTTCCCCCAGTCCGACGGGTTTGGAGCCGTCTGGCTGGACGGCCGGGAAATGCCCGGTGGCGGACCCATGACTCTCCGGGCCGGACTCCTGGAGTGGGACGGCACCCCCCATGACGAGCACCTCCTGGACCCCCGCATCTGCGAATGTTGCCAGACCAGCGCCGCCCTCACCGACGAGGGGGTCGTGGTGGTCTATCGCGGCCGGAGCGCCGATGAGATCCGTGACATCCACGCCGTCCGCAGGGTAGCCGGTCGGTGGGAAGCCCCCGCCCC
>PWZC01000048.1 GCA_003567615.1 Gemmatimonadota bacterium
GGAATCTCGACGGTGGGGAGGCTTCTTTCGCCTGTCCAGGTACGAAGATACCCCGGATCCACCGCCGGCGGCGTAACGACCGGGTCACAGGTCAGGCGCCGGCCCCCTGAGCCCCGTTTTCTGGCTACCCCGTACAGGCACGCTATCCCACCGAGTCCCGCCTGGTCTCACCTGTCACCACCTCGGCCATGCCCGCCTTCCTGCATCACCCGGATTTCGTCCGCCGGCACCCGGTGTCTCTCCTCGCCGTGTCCCTCCTCCTTCTGCTCCCACCGCTCTGGGGATGCGTCCCGGACGACGGGCTCCCGGAGGAAGGGCAGGCGACCGCCCACACGGAGTCCACCGCCGAGAGCGGGGATCCACCCCGGCGGGCCCTGGGACTGGTGGTGGATGCCCTGAACGAGGAAATCCTCCGTGCCACCCTCGATGAGACCTCGGTCCCCAATATCCTGGCGGTGCTGGAGGGGGGAGCATGTCTCGAGCACGCCGTCACCCACTTTCCCTCGGTGACCGCCGCCGCCATGGCCACCATCTGGAATGGGGCCCACGGGAATGTGACCGGTATAGCGGGCAACCAGCAGCACTCCCTTCCCCGTGACCAGCACACGGTGATGGATCGCACCCGGGGATTCCACTACGACCCGCTCTCGTCGGAGCCCATCTGGATCATGGCCGGGCGTCATGGGATTCGCATGGGCGGCCATCACGTCACCCAGGGACCGGCGGTACCGGGGTACCCGCTCCACCTCTCCACCCATGACCCGGCGCCGCTGGAAGCCCGTCGACAGGAGGCCGCCGAAGCGCTGACCGCTCCCGGGCTGTACGTCTTCAACGGATACAATATTCTCATCGAACCGCACCGCGCCCTGCGGCCCGAGGATGTGACCGCCGCGGACCCGGCCGCATGGGTGGACCTGGAGCCGGAGGCGGGGGCGCCGCCGCCGCGGGCCTTCACCTGGGAGACCGGTGCAGGCACGATTCACGGCGTCTTCCTGGGATCGGACGGCGTGTACGACCGGGTCCTTGTGAACGTCGAGCCTCGCGTCGCCGGGAGCATCACCGCCCATGGAGAACCGGCCGAGACGGCCCCTCTGGAGGGACGGGAGCTGGCCCGCCACTTCTCCGAGGCCCTGGAGCTCCCGGTGGAAGGCGGCCGGGTCCACCTCCGGATCCGCCTCTTCGAACTCAGCGGAGATGGAGAGGACTTCCTCCTCTTCCACCCTTCGCTCCAGATCGTGGAAGGGAACACGCCCGAGACCCAGGTCGCCTATGAGGATGCCGTGCAGGGATGGCTGGGGAACAGCGCCCTGGCCATGTACGGGGGCGGCGCCTTTGGTCCGACCCTCATGGACGGGGGAGACGGTACGGCGGAGAACCGGGTCCTGGAGACCGCCGAGCTCATGGTTCGGCAGTGGGAGCGGGGCGCGGAGTGGATGTGGCGCCACGGGGACCCCCAGCTCTTCCTGGACTACTTCCCCCTGGGTGACACGGCGGACCACCAGCTTCTGGGCTACCTGAACGAGGCATGGCCCGGCTTTGAGCCGGAGCTGGCGGAACAGGTGCGTGCCTTCCGGGCCCGTGTCTGGGCCCTGGTGGATCACCGGGTGGGCCACGTGCGGACCCTGGCCCAGGAGGTGGACGCACCCTTCTTCCTCATGGGAGACCACGGGATGCGGAGCAGTTGGTACCAGTTCCTGCCCAACCGGGCGCTGGCCGACGCCGGCCTCCTGGTGCTGGACGAGGACGGCGAGATCGACCTTTCCAGGACCCGGGCCGTGTCACCCAACGGGTACTGGATCTCGGTGAACTCCACGGTCTGGCAGGAGGGAATCGTGCCACCGGACCAGGTGGCGGAGGTGGTGGCCGAGGCGCGTGGGGCGCTGGAGGCTGTGCGGGGACCGGACGGAGAGCGGGTGGTGACCCGCACCTTCACCCCCGACGAGGATCCCGAGTTCGGCCTGGGCGGACCGGCGGGCGGAGACCTGTACTTCGCCACGGCACCGGGCTACCGCTGGTCCTGGCGCCACTGGGGGGAGCCGGTGGAGGAAGCGGGGATCTGGGGGAGCCATGGGTTCCCTCCGGACGAGCCGGACATGTTCACCGTGTTCTGTGTGGAGGGCTCCGACTTTGCCCCCACCCGGCTCCCATGGCGGCCCACCACGGTCATGGCGCCCACCATGGCCGACGCCGTGGGGCTGCCGGCGCCCCGGGATGCTGTGGGGACCTCGATCCTGGATGAATTCAGAAGGTAGGAGGGCAGCGCGGGAACACCCGGAGGGTGCAACTCGGGAGGAGGAAGGGGAGCCCTGGAGGCAGGGGCTCGATCCGGGGGGTCAGGCTGGAGCTGTTCCGCTCTCGCCATCCGGTTCGGGGAGCCCCAGGGTCGAGCGAATCAGCGCAGTGAGTTCGTCCAGATCCACGGGCTTCTTCACGAACGCCTGGGCGCCGAGGCGGCGAGCCTTCTCCGGGGCGCGTTCATCGTCGGTCCCACTGACCACAATGACGGGAATGTCCGCCGTGTTCATGGACATGCCGAAACGCTGGAGATTCACGTATCCGCCGCCACCGGGCATCTGGAGGTCCAGCAGGATCAAATCGAACCCACCCTTGGCAGCCATCATGCTGGCCTGCATGGAGTCCCGGGCGATATGCACCTGCCAGCCGTGTTTTCGAAGGCCGGAGCGTACCAACTCAGCCGCTACCGGATCGTCTTCAGCGTAGAGGATCTTCAACAGACGCACGACTCCCTGATGTGTCCTGCGGCGGGATGGCTTCAGATTTCTTTGTACTGGGATTCCTCCTAGCACCATAGTCGGGCCCCACCACGCCGTCCACCCGGACCCTTCCCGTCAAATTCCGATTCTCCGGGGGGGGTCACTACGGAAAGAGGGCGCCGGGGGTGATCCCCGACGCCCGTTCCGATCCCGTCTGGATTCCCCGGGAACCCTCACCCGTTCCCGCCCCGGCGCTCCCCGCTAGCGTAGCTCAACCGAAGTTCGGTGCGTCCCCCCCTTCATGCTCGCGTACTCGATGGTGGCGGTTCCGCTCCCGGTGACGATCCAGGTGACGGAGATGCCGGAGTGCCCCATCACGCCGTCGGCCACATGGATCTCGTGGGGGTTCCGCTCCACGGGGCGAAGCTCGTCGTTCAACTCGCCGCTGGTGAACCCGCCGACCTGTACCGTTACGTTGTTCCCCGAGATGCGGAAGCGGTCGGGGTCGCCGACACGGTTCATCTCAGCCACCTGGAGTCGGCTCGGGATGGCCCGGCGATTGTGGACCTCGGCCGTGACCCGGAAGGTATTGCCGGCGATCCGCTCCACACGTGGCTCGTCGAACTCCAGGAGGGGCATCTCGTCGGCGTGGAAGAGGGCGAACATGGCGTTCCGGTGCAGGAGTTCCTGGAGCATGAAGGGCGGCGTGGTCCGATTGAACCACTTGCTCCA
>PWZC01000353.1 GCA_003567615.1 Gemmatimonadota bacterium
AACAGCGAAGAAAATGAAAAGAGCCCGGAGAGGCGGTTTCCAACCACGCCTCTCCGGGCTCTCTGAACTCCCGCGGCAGGACTCGAACCTGCGACCCGCTGATTAACAGTCAGCTGCTCTACCAACTGAGCTACACGGGATCGTGGGGTGAAAGCCCGACATGACAACGGTGCTTCCCTTTCCCCCATAGAGGGTTTACGATAGCCCGCTGCTGAACCCATGTCAACGGATCGGGCGCCGCTCTCCCCCCATTCCCAAGGGGTCATCCCAGTCATACAGGGCACGGCGCCTTGACGGACGCGGGACGTTCGGACCACTCTGCATTTCGGTACCACCGTCCCCGCTGCATTTCGGTACCACCGTCCCCGCCAACCGGTGCGCGTTGCCATGATTCCCCCTCAAGACCCATTGTCGTCCAACGGCACCCCCGGCCCCGACCCCACTCCGGGCCCCGACCCCACTCCGGGCACAACGGAAGGGAGCGGAAGGATCCTCTTTCGGGGGCACCGTATCGATCGCCTGGAAAACCACAAGGTCCGGCTAGCGGTGAACCTTGAGTGGAATGGGAAGATCTTCGAGGGGGTTTCCATCGTCCCGGAGCTTCCCCTGGACCGTCTGGAGGGTGCGGCGGATGCCACCCTGCGTGCCCTGGAGATGGTAGTGGATTCGGCAGCACCGGCCGAAACATCGCCCGATGATCGACTGGCCTTCGCCCTGAAGGGGGCCAAGGTGGTGGGCGCCTTCACCCACGAGTACGTCCTTGTGACGCTCAACGCCATCGCTTCGAGGAGTGCCCTGTCCCTCACCGGATCGGCCCTGGCGGGTGATGACATGCTCCGAGGAGCCGTTCTGGCTACGCTTCAGGCCACCAACCGCTGGGTCCAGCTTCGCCTGAATCCGAAAGTCGTTGGGAACTGAGTCGGGGCGTGGGATTGCCCGGGGCGTGGGATTGACCCGCGCATGGGACTGAGTTGGGCCGTGGGACCCACTCAGGCCTCGGCGGCAAGTCCCTCCAGGAGGCGCTCCATCATGGCATCGGTCTGAACGGGGAAGTTGGCCACCCGCAGATGACGCCCCTTCCCCGGCCCGTACCCGTCGCCTACCAGAAGTCCCCGTCGGGCCAGACGGTCCCTCAGTGGTCCACTTCCTCCGGCCACCTCCAGCACCAGGATGGTCCGCGACCGGGAGGGGCCCGCCTCTACGAATGGTGTGAGTCCCGGCAACCCTTCTACGTCCGTCCAGAAGGTCTCGGCCCTACGGGTGACCGCCCGATCCAGCGCCTCTCTTCCCTCCCGCGCGTAGTCCGCTGCCACGGCCGCAAGCAGCCGGATGCCCAGCATGTTGGGAGTGGCCCGGGTTTCGTGGCGATCGGCCGCCTGGGCCAGGGCCGGAATCCCCATGTAGCCGCCCGTCACATGGCCCTGGGCCTGCAGCTCCCGGGCACGCTCCACGAAGGCGGGGCTCACCACCAGGATCCCGAGACCGGCCGGAAGGCCGAATCCCTTCTGCACCGAGAAGAAGCCGCAGTCGACCCGTGCCGGATCCACCTCCTCCGAGGGCCACCCGGTGACCAGATCCACCACGGAAAGCGCTCCATGCTTCCGAGCCCGGTCTGCCAGGGTGTGGACCTGATCCGGCGGAATCCGCACCCCCGTGCTCGTCTCGTTCTGGGTCATGGCCAGGACTTCGGCCCCATCCAGCAGCCCATCGATCCCCGGTGGCGGAAATGCATCCAGGGTGCTGGGGAACCCGCGCCCGTCGGGTACCGTCACCTCCACCACCTCCCGGCCCAGATTCCCGGACACGTCCCGCATGCGCCAGGCGAAGGCGCCGTTGAGGAGGTGAGCGCTCCGCCCGGTAACCGTGCCCTGAATGATGCGTTCCATAGCCTCAGTGGCCGACCCCACGATGAGGATCCGGTGATCCTCCGGGATCCGGAGGAGCGATCGCAGCGCTTCCTCCATGGCGGCGACAGAGGCCCGGAATCGGGGGCTGCGGTGGCTCTCGCTGAGAAAGCCATCGGTCAGGGCCGCTCGGGTCTCGGTTGCCACCAAGGGGTGGAGCGCCGTGGGGCCCGGCAGGAAGACCAGGGGAGCGGAGCCGGCGGTGGAGGAGGTCATGGTGGGGGTTGTGGTCAGTAGAGGACCCGCACGCGAATCGTCTGCGGGATGGCCTGCAGGGCTTCCACCATGGCCGGATCGTAATCTCCGGCCACATCGGTGATGACGTATCCCACCCGCTCGTTCGTCTTCAGGTACTGCCCCACCACGTTGATGTCCCGGGTGGCGACGATCTGGTTGATCTGGGCCAGGATTCCGGGGACGTTGACGTGGGTGTGGACAATGCGGTGAACGATGCCGCGGGCCCGCCCCAACCCCGGGAGCTGGAGATTGGGGAAGTTCACCGAGAGGTTGGTGGACCCTCGCTCCAGATAGGCGAGGATCTTGTCGGACACGAAGCCGCCGATGTTCTCCTGGGCTTCCTGGGTGCTCCCGCCGATGTGCGGGGTCAGCAGGACGCTGTCGAGTCCGGCCAGGGGCGATTCGAAGGGATCCCCGTCCCGGCGAGGCTCCTTGGGGAATACGTCCACGGCGGCGCTTCGGACCTTGCCCCTGTCCAAAGCGTCGCGGAGGGCCTCCAGATCTACCACGGATCCCCGGCTCAGGTTCACGAAGACGACGCCGTCCTTCATGGCCTCGAATTCGCGAGGTCCGAAGAGGAGGCGATTCGACGGCCGGCCATCCACATGGATGGAGATGGCGTCGGAGGTGGAGAGGAGCTCGTGGAGGGTCCGCAGGGGCTTGGCGTTCCCCATGGCCAGCTTCTCTTCCACGTCGAAGTAGACCACCTCCATTCCCAGGGCCTCGGCCAGCACCGATAGCTGAGAACCGATGTTCCCGTAGCCCACGATCCCCAGCCGCTTTCCGCGAATCTCCCGAGCGTCGCCCGACGACTTGTACCACCGTCCCCGGTGAAGCAGCGCGCTCTTCTCCAGCACGTTCCGCATGAGGATGATGATCTGCCCCAGCGCCAGCTCCACCACCGAGCGGGTGTTGGAGTACGGCGCATTGAATACCGGGATCCCCCGATCCAGGCAGGTGTCCAGCGCCACCTGGTTGGTGCCGATGCAGAACGTTCCCACCACCTCGAGCTGCGGGGATGCCTCCACCACTTTCCGGGTGAGCTGGGTCTTGGAGCGGATTCCCAGGATGGAGACGTCCTGAAGGGCCTCCACCAGCTCCGCGTCTCCCAGCGAGCCGGGGTGGGTCGTCACCTCGAGGCCATGGGCCCGGAGGCGGTCAGCAGCGCCGGGATGGATATTCTCCAGGAGGAGCGCTCGGCGAACGGGGGTGTTCAGTTCAGGCATAACGGGTTCCGGTGCCCTGCAGGGGCAGTGGTGGTTCAATCCAGAGTGGGCAGGTCGAGGAT
>PWZC01000108.1 GCA_003567615.1 Gemmatimonadota bacterium
ACCATCGATAACAATTTCTTTTTCCATTAGTCTCACCCGGATAAACTAATTCTCCATCAGGTGATATAATTCCATAGTCTAGACTTTTTGAATATTGAATACTGCTCTGTGCTAGATTTTGTAAATAATATGGTCCTCGTATATTATAATACTTATCTTTTAATGTGTACCTATCAATATTAGATATTTCAACTCCTTCGATAAATAAAGATGATGCGTTTTTAGAATAAACCAAAATGTATTCATGTTTTTTGCGAAAGAACTTACTATCAGAACCACCGCCGCCTTCCTTATTCAACCAAATTATGCTTTCAATAAAATTACTATTTCCAAATATATCGTTACAAACTCTTCTTACATTATGAAGCTCCCCATCATCAACGCTGATAAAAATAACTCCATCCTCTCTCAACAAATTCCTGGCCAGCTTCAACCGGGGATACATCATGCTCAGCCAGTCACTATGAAAACGTCCATTGCTCTCATTGTTCTGAAACAGACGATTGCCTTGTTCATCAACCTGGCCTGTCTGGTCCAGATATTCCTGTCTGCTCTGCCTGAAATCATCTTTATAGATGAAGTCCTTGCCGGTATTGTAGGGTGGGTCAATATAGATGCACTTGACCTTGTTCAGATAAGATTCCTGTAAAATCTTGAGGGCTTCTAAGTTATCGCCTTCAATAAAAAGGTTCCCAGTGGTATCCCAGTCAACGCTGTCCTCTTTGACTGGGCGCAAGGTATTTGTGGTGGGCAGGTTGGCCATGAGCATGGCCTTCTTTTTTCCAGGCCAGGTCAGCTGATACCTTTCTTTTTCACCTTCAACCACATTGTCGGACAATTCCTGCTTCAAACGATCAAAATCAACAGCTTTGATCAAATTGCCTTTGTTATCTCTGGATTCAGTGACCACGTTGGGGAACAGGGACTCGATCCTGTCAATATTGTCTTCCACCAGATCCCTGGACTGCATTTTCAGCTTATCCACCCGTACCTCCATTATTTCCAATTATTTTTTCAAGTTTCTTATTCTTTGTCTGGAGCTGCAGGTTATATTCAACCTTTCGGTTGAACTGCTTCTCCTTGTTTATCTTCGACTCCAGGGCGGATATTTCCCGCTTGAGGGCCTCGGCCTGTTTCTGCTTGTCAATGGTATCTTCCAGGCTTTTGTGACTATCACCATGCACCGGCAGCAAGGCCCTGATAATATTTCCATAAACAGCCTGCAAATCAAGACCTTTGAGCAACTGAACAGGTACGTCAGTTTGACTGTACCACTCTGAAAAATAATACGAATCCACCACGGCCCTGTCCTGATGCTGTCTGCTTCGTTGTTTATAGGCTACTGCCAGCTGATATTCAGTCTGGTAAATTAGAACAAATACGATGGGATACGGTATGGCCCGGTCTATACAATCAAGGACTTCCCTGGCCAGAGCCTTTTCTTTCAGATGAACTTCAAAAACCTGGATTTCTTCAATCTCTTTTGTTGGAGAAATATTTATGGTGTCTCTTGAGAGTTTGTATTTCCAAACTATATGATCAACCTGGCGAACAAACCTGGATTTCAGACTTTTCCCAGCCTGGAGTTTTTCATAAAACTTGTTCTTGGGGATTTTTTTGTTGACCAGTGCTTTTTCAGGCAGGTTAAGCTGAATCATGTTAATCCCTGACAACGATAAACGAGACAAGTTCAAAATCTTCCAGGCCCTTTACGGTATCCAAAAGAGCTGTTGTGCCTCCTGCACTGAAGAGACTGTCAATATCGCTTTCCTCTTTGACATCTATGATGGACCTGATGGCCTGCTCCAGGAGAAAAGAATAATGATCCATTTTTCGGCCATCATTTGTCTCTTCATTGAACGGCTCATAAAGGGATTTTTCCGGATCTTTCCGGCCTTTGCACAGCATCCGCATCAGGTCCAAGGTCTTTTTGGCATCAGGGTGCTGACTCACCACCTGTCCAATATTATCCATGTAAACCAAATAATAAGGATGTAGCCTGTTCTGATTGTCCACATTCACTTCACTATTGATATTGCGCAGGATGTAAATCACTCCGGGCGGAGTGTTTCTGCTCAGCCTGGAAGGAACAACCGTGTGCAGTCCTGGCGGGACATTATCCAAGTTGCCATGCTCCTGAACATATTTTACCAGGTCCATGCGGAAATCATTCAGACCCAGATCTGTTATGGATACCCCGGTATTCAGCTCATCAAAGTCCACTGATTCTTCCTGAAGCTTTTTAAGCTGTTCCTTTCTGTACTCAAGGTCGCTGGACTGGTTGGAAAGGACATTGTCTTCACCAGTCGCAGTCATATCCACAATGATCATTCTGTTTTCAACCCTTTCCTTGAGGTTGATATATTCATCTAAGCTCAGGTTGGGCCAGAAATTTACCAGCTGAATTACTTTATTGGGAGAACCTATCCGGTCTATGCGGCCAAAACGCTGAACAATGCGTACAGGGTTCCAGTGAATGTCATAGTTGATCAGGTAATCGCAGTCCTGCATGTTCTGTCCTTCTGAAACACAGTCCGTAGCGATAAGGATATCAATTTCTCCAGCCAGGTTGGGCATGGTCAAATGTTTTTCTTTGGCCCTCGGGGCAAAACAGGTCAGAATTGTATGCAGGTTTTTATCAATCTTGATGGTTGTCTTGTTCTGATCTGTTCCAACAACCTTGGCGCTTTCAATATTGAACTTGTCCCGGACATAAGGAGCAATATGTTCATACAGGTAGGCTGCGGTATCTGCAAAGGCAGTAAAAATTAGTATCTTCCTGTTTCCTTCGTTAATGGGCTGAGAAATTTTTTGGGCAATAGTCTCTTTAAGGGTGTTGAGCTTTTCATCATGATCTGGTGTAATTTTTTCCATTTCCCAAAGCAGACCTGAAAATATGGCCTTGTCCCGCTCTAAGGACTCACGCCAGGCAATCCTGTCCATGTCGGAAAGATTGACCTTGATATTGCCGGAAATGCTGTACTCTTCATCAAGCCAATCGTCATCATCCAGGTTTACATCACTTAGTTCAGTATGTTCAAAAGTAGCTGTCATGGCCTGTTTTTCAAATCCATCAATAAGATCGACGGCATGGTCTATCTTGGCAAGCATCTTGGTCATGGTCAGCCTGAAGGCGTGAACCGAACTCTCTAATCTCTTGAGCAGGTTAATGCGCATCAGGACCTGGAGGCTTCTCTCCCTGTCCATCTGCTTGAGACTGCCACCGCTTCTGACTACAGTATCATATATTTTTTCGTAGAACTTGAGTCTGCTGGGCAGGATATAATTTAAGGGAGCATAAAGGGCCAGGCTTAAGCGGGAAAGCTCCTTGAATATATCATTGTATCCAATGACATCATGTCTTTTGGTCAGGTCGCAGTTGAGAGATATGGGTTTCAGTCTTTCAGGAAATGGTCCGATTTCCTTTG
>PWZC01000227.1 GCA_003567615.1 Gemmatimonadota bacterium
GCCGCATCGGAGTTGGAAGAGGAGCTGGCGGCGGTGTCGGCCCCGGTCCGGGACCACCGGGGCGAGGTGGTGGCCGCCGTGACCACCAGCGCTCCCATCTCCCGCATGACCCCCCATCGCTGGCGCCTCATCACCGACCAGGTGACGGACACGGCCCGTCGCCTGACGGCGGAGCTGGGATTCCCCCCCTGACTTCCACCCCTGACCTCAAGTCCCCGACTCCCAGCCCTGATCCGTATCTCCACCAGATCCGTATCGCCACCTGTCCCTGCCCCTCTCCCCGATTTCCACCGTGAACGGAGAAGACCCCATGGTGAAGCCCTCCGCAGCACTCCTGACCCTGGCACTCGTCACCCTTGCGGCGGCCTGCGGTCCCACGGAAGCACCCGATGGGGGGGCCGACGACGCCCACGCCCGGCAGGTGTGGGTCGGAACCGTGTCTGCGGCCTCGCCGGAAGCGGCCGAGGCCGGGCGTCGAATCCTGGAGGCCGGAGGGAATGCCGCAGATGCCGCAGTGGCCGTTTCCATGGCCCTGTCCGTCACCGAACCGGGGGGGTCGGGCATTGCCGGGCAGACCGTGCTCCTGATCCGGAAGCCCGACGGGGAGGCGGTGGTGATTCAGGGGAGTTCCCGGGCCCCCGGCAGCCTTCCCTCCGACGCCCACCCGGAGCGACTGGAAGGCCACCAGCTCACCACGGTCCCCACCACGCTCCGGACGCTGGACCGGGCGTGGCGTGAGTTCGGGAGCGGGGCGGTGGGGTGGGACGAGCTCCTGGCCCCGGCCATCCAGTGGGCCGAGGAGGGCTTCGAGCTCCGGGGGTTCCGCCACGCCTCGGTGGAGCGGTTCGCCGAGGAGCTCTCGGTGGACCCGTTCGTGGCCGGCCTCTTCCTGGACGGGGAGGGCCGACCCCTTCCCGAGGGATCCACGGTCCGCCAACCTGTCCTGGCGCGGACCCTCAAGCGCCTGGCGGAGGCCGGTGCCGACGACTTCTACACCGGTGAGATCGCCGCCGCCATCGTCCGGGAGATGGAGGTGCGGGGAGGTTGGGTGACCGCCGAGGATCTGGCCGGCGTGGCCGAGCCGCCGCTGGTGGCCCCTCTCCAGGCGCGGTACCGGGACCTGGACGTGATTACCCTGCCCCCGCCCTACGGCGGATGGATCGTCCTGCAGGCCCTCTCCTATCTGAATCTTCTCCCCGCCGACTCCCTGGCTCCGGAGGCTCCGGGGCGGGACCTCCGCATGGCCGAAGCCCTGCGCCTGGCCCATGGCACCCGGTCCCGGGATCCGGTGCCCAACCCCCTGGACTATGAGGCCGCCGTGGCGGAGCGCATCGACCCGGCGCGGGCCCGCAGCCACCGGGAGGCCATTCTTCGGGAGCGCGGGGGCGAGACCACCCACTTCACAGTAGTGGACGCCGACGGGATGGTGGTGGCCGGAACCGAGAGCATCAACTCCTATTTCGGGGCCCGCGTAGCCGGGGAGGAGCTGGGGATCCTCTGGAACTCCTACATGATCGAATTCCAGGCGCCGGAGCTGGAGCACCCGTTCGCCCTCCGTCCCGGTGCCTTCCCCCTCTCGTCCATGTCGGCCACCATCGTCGCCGACGAACAGGGCGCCGTCCTGGGGCTCGGAGGTCCCGGCTCAGCCCGCATCATCTCGTCCGTGACGCAGGTCACGAGTCTGGTGTTGGATGCCGGACTTCCGGTGGCCGAGGCGGTGGCCCACCCCCGGGTCCATGTGGTCCCCGGGGCCGACGACGGACCCGACCTCCTCTATCTGGAACGGGCGGAGGAGATGCCGGACGCCACCACCCTGGAGAGGCTGGGCTTTCGCTTCACGCCCTCGGACGGCGGCGTGCTGGTGGGCCGGGGATGGGGAGGGCCCGGCTTCGACCCCTATTTCGGAGGGATCCACGCCGTGGCCCGGGTTCCCGGGTCAGCATCGGATCCGATTCCGTGGGAGGGCGCGGCCGACCCCCGCCGGGACGGAGCGGCCGTTCACGCATGGGCGGCGGCGAGTCGGTAGGAGCCCGCGGCCCTGCGGGTGTAAACCGGGCTCGGCTCGGGGCCGGCGGTGGAGGCCCTCCGGAATGGAAGCCTCCGGAGAGGATTCGGCTCGCCCTCAGACGGGCTTGAGGAGTCCAGCCCGAAGCGCGAAACGGACTAGGTCCGAGCGGTGGGACAGACCCAGCTTCCGCATGACCCGGGATCGGTAGGTGTCCACCGTCTTGGGTGAGATGAAGAGCTTTTCCCCGATCTCCGTGGATGAGTACCCCTCCGCGGTGAGGGCCAGCACTTCCTGCTCCCGGGCGCTGAGGTCCCGGAGGTGAGCCTGGCCCCCACTCCCACCTTCCACATCCCGGTATCGCTGCAGGAGGAGGGTGGCCGCCCGGGCCGGGAGGTACACCTCATCCCGGGCCACCGTCCTGATGGCCTCCATCAGGTCGCGGTCGGCACTCTCCTTGGTGAGGTAGCCGCTTCCTCCGGCGTCCACCACCGGCACCAGGTATTCCTCTTCGGCGTGGAGGGTGAGGACCAGCACGCGAACTCCCAGCTTGAGCGCAGCAATCCTGCGGGTGGCCTCCAGTCCGTTCATCCCGGGCATGGAAAGATCCATGAGGACCAGGTCCGGGCGGAGGATCCGGGCCTGCTCCACGGCCGCCTCCCCGGTGGAAGCCTCTCCCACGACCTCGACCTGGGACTCCAGCTCCAGGAGGGCTCGGAGACCGGACCGGAAAAGGGTGTGGTCATCTGCCAGAACCACGCGAATGGGAGGCATCATCCCAACCCCTCCACCGGCTCCAGGGGGGGATGCCCATGAACCGGCACCCGGAGTTCCAATCGGGTCCCCTGGCCCGCCTCACCAAAGGCTCTCCCTACCCTCTTCGCGTCGGCGATGCTCTTTCCGCCCTGCGCCTCGGCCATGATCTCCTAGGCCCAGGCGGGGGCGGTCCAACCTCATACGGTCGCACTGTCCAGCGCCTCGCGGGCCCTGGCCTCCAGCTCCCAGGGGATGTCCCGGGTCCGCTTCCACCGGGCGGAGGGGGTGTAGCCATCCGGGCGCACCCCCTGCCGGCGCTGGGTGGCCACGAGGGTGGGAACGAGGTGCGGGAAGGGCGGGAGAGGAGGCAGGGGCGCGGTGTCCGGCAGCGGCCACCCGTTCCGATCGAAGAAGCGGATGCGCTCGGTTGGCCTGGATCCAGCCTCCGCGCCCGAATTCCCCCGCGGACCGAAGCGCCCGGTGACGATCTTCACCGTGAAGCCCTCCTCGTGGACGGCCCGGTGATGGAAACGGCAGAGGAGGACCAGGTTGGAGAGCTTCGTCTCTCCACCGTCGGCCCAGTGGACGATGTGGTGGCCTTCTCCGAACCGGAGCCCGCACCCCGGGAAGCGGCAGCCGCCGTCCCGGATCTCCAGGGCGCGGCGGA
>PWZC01000356.1 GCA_003567615.1 Gemmatimonadota bacterium
ACGTCGATCCCGGCGCCCAGGAAGATGGTGGAGATGTCGGCGTAGAGGACCGCGCCGTCCACGGGGAAGTACTCCAGGGGGAGCATGGTGATCTCCGCCGCCAGCTCCGGGTCCCGGGTCACCTCCAGAAGGTCCCGGTCTCCCTTCAGCTCGTGATAGCGGTCGAGGGAGCGACCGGCCTGGCGCATGAACCAGACGGGGGTGGTGTCGAGGGGCTCGCGGCGAAGGGCTCGAAGGAGGCGGTCGTTCATGGTTTCCCGGGGTGTCGGGGGGCGGGGGTGGGGCTTCGTCCCGGGTTCGGGACGGGCCCATTCCGGAGGCTCGAATCTACCACCGGCGGCCCCGGGTCGTCATCCCATGGGAAGAAGGGGCGGGGTGAGGGTGCGTTGAAGGGTCAAGCCGGGTATGGTTAGGTTTTTCCCTTGTTGGACCTCTTTTCCCTCTCCTCCGGCCCCACAGGACCAGCGTGCAGACCAAGCGACCCACCACCCCGGCCGCCGAGGAGATCCTGGGCGGCTACTTTCCCGTCCTGGATCACGGGTTCGTCTCGCTCGTGGACTACATGGGCTCCGACGAGGACGTGGAGCGGGCGGCCCGGGTCAGCTACGGCTACGGAACCCGAAAGCGTTCCGCGACCCGGGGGTTGGTCCGATACCTCCGGCGTCACCGTCATACGACTCCGTTGGAGATGGTGGAATTCAAGTTCCACTGCGCCATGCCCATGTTCGTGGCCCGCCAGTGGGTCCGGCACCGAACGGCGTCCATCAACGAGTACAGTGGACGCTACTCCCTCATGCCCCTGCTCTTCTACGCACCGCAGGCGGATCATTTCGCCCTCCAGAGCCGGTCCAACAATCAGGGAAGGGAGGATGAGGCGGCCTCCCGGGAACTCTGGCGGGCGGCGGTGGAGCGGTGGGATCGGAGCCGCCGGGAGGCGGCGGGAGCCTATCAGTGGCTCCTGGAAGAGGATGTGGCGCGGGAGCTGGCCCGTATCGACCTCCCCCTCTCCACCTATACCCAGTGGTACTGGAAGATCGACCTCCACAATCTGCTCCACTTCCTCACCCTTCGCGTCGATCCCCACGCCCAGTGGGAGATCCGGGCCTTCGCCCAGGTCATGGCGGGGATGGTGAAGCGGGTGGCGCCTCTGTCCTACGAGGCATGGGTGGACTACGACCTGCTGGGAAGCCCCTTCAGTCGGGTGGAGCGGGAGGCGCTGGCCCGGCTGGTCGAGGCCGATCCCCATGGCGGGATCCGGCCCCGGAAGGGTGCTACGGTGCTCTCTTCCGCGGAACTGGAAGGGATGGGTCTGTCCCCGCGGGAGGTGCGCGAGCTGGCCGACAAGCTGAGCCCCGGCTCCCGACCGGACTTCGAGTTGGATCTCTCCCTCATGCGAGAAGCGGATGAGGTGGCACGGGAGATGGCCCGGGCCGTGCCCGGCTCCGACGTCGGCGCCGGCGGCGAGGTCAACGGGGGCGGCAGCGAAGAGCGCGAGGACGGAGGCGGCGGGTGACCCTTCCCCCTCCCAAGGCAGGCTTCGAGGACCTGGCGCAGCTTCGTCGCTTCCTGGTCGACGCCGGTTTCCGGGAACCGGAGGTGGCGGGGCGTCTGGCGCTGTCGTCCCTCTTCGACTTCCGGACCCTCAGGGGTGGACGTACCTCGACGGCCCCCCCTTCTGATCGCCTGGGACTCCTCATCCACCTCTTCATGGATGGCGAACCCACCGCGCAGGGGGAGGCCGAGCGCCTCCTGGGGGAAGAGGGGGTCCGCCTCCTCCTGGCTGCCGGGCTGTTGGCTCCGTACCCTCATGATGCAGCCACCCTGGCCGCGGCTGCGCTGCTGTATCCCGTCGGACCCCTCCTCATCGCCTCGGACGTGAACGAGCAGGCGCCGGGGGCCTCTCCCGACGGCGGCGCCCTGCAGTCCGACGCCGTCTATCCGGCTCTCACCGGCGCCGTTCGCGGGTTCTTGCGGGATCTTCCCGACCCCACCGAGATGGGGCCTGACGCCCGGATCCTGGACCTCTGTGCCGGGACGGGCGTGGCCGGCCTTCTCCTGGCTTCCCGGGCCGGAGAGGTGGGAGAGGGGGTCCTGGCCGATCTCACCGAGCGATGCGCCCACTTTGCCGGCTTCAATGCCGCGCTGAACGGTACGGACAATGTACGCGTCGCCCGAGGTGACCTCTGGGCGGCCGTTTCGGGGGAGCGCTTCGACCTGGTGGTGGCCCATCCGCCCTACGTTCCCGCCGACACGGACCGGATGATCTTCCGGGACGCCGGCGCCGACGGGGAGCGGCTCCTCCGGGGCGTGGTGGAGGGAGCGCCGGATCACCTGACCCCGGGGGGGCTTCTGTACGTGCGCGGGACGGCGGTGGACCGGGTCGGCCACCCTGTGGAGGCCCGCCTCCGGGCGATGCTGGGCGAAGCCCATGGCGACTTCGACGTGTTCGTGGTCATCTCGGACCTGCGGTCACCGGCGGAGTACCTCTCCGGGGCCGGGGCCGGGGACGATGCTCTCCGCCGGGCCCGGAGCCTGCGGGACAGCGGAGTCGCGGCCTTCGTCCACGGGACCTTCCTGGTACAGCGCCGGGAGGGGGCCCGAGAGGTGGTCACGGTGCGCCGGGTCCGGGCTCCCACTGCCGGCCGCCAGGCGTTGGATTGGATGCGCCGCTCCGAGGTGAAGGCGCTCCGACCGCACGCCCGGCGCGCACTCCTGCGGCGGTCGCCCCGCCTTCGGGATGGGGTGGAGGTCCAGGTCCAGTACCGCATGGAGGAGGGCGAACTCCGAAACCGGGGCTGCCGGGTCGGAGTGGATGCTCCATTCCGGGTGGCGGTGGATCTTCCCGCCGGCGCCTCCCGCTTCCTCCCCCTCTTCAACGGTCGCCGACACACCCTTCGGGTCCTGGAAGAGGGTGTGAAGCGGGGGATGATCCCCACCGGAACCCCGCCGGACGAGTTTGCCGGTCTGACTCAGGCGCTGATCCTGGCGGGAATCCTGGAGGTCGACGGATCGGCGCCTCCTCCGACGGGGGCAGGATGACGGGGCCCGAGGAGGATCCCCTCACGGTGGGTGGGGCGCCCGTGGAGGTCCGCCTGGAGGTGGAGGTGGAGGCTGCGCCGGAGGCGATCTGGGCGCTCCTCAGCCACCCCGAACGGTGGCGCCTGTGGCACCGGGGAGTCCGGGAAGCGGGGTTGGAGGGAGGGCTACAGCCTGGAAGCCGCCTCCTCTGGCGGGCCGATGGGATGAGGATCCTCTCCGAGATCCGGGAGGTGGAGCCGGAGCGCCGACTGGGGTTCACCCTGCGCACCCTCGGGGGGCGGGGGTACCTGCGCTGGTCGCTGGAGCCCCTGGCGCCCGGACAGACCCTGGTCCGGAGCGAGGAGGTGTGGGACGGCATCTCCGTGCGTCTCCTGCGCCGGAC
>PWZC01000323.1 GCA_003567615.1 Gemmatimonadota bacterium
AATCGGTGCAGCGGGGGCTCGCCTCGCGGCTCTACGGACGGGGGCGGTTCTCGCCGCGGCGAGAGGTGGGGACGCACCACTTCCACCAGCTCCTGTCGGAGTGGATGAGGAGGGGGGTGGAATGACTGATAATTGATCTTTACACGAACGTCATGTCAGCGTGTCATCGATGTGATCCGACCTTCTGATATTCGGGGTGTCCACGGCTGTTTCCGTGGTGCGCACCACATCAGAATGGAGAAGTGTCATGGATTTTGTCGGTCACAGCGTTGGTGGAAATTCGTACCTGTGTCGGAAATTTGGATGGTTGTTGTGTGGTATTCTATTTTGTGCTTCAGTTGAATTTGTATTTCCCGGTTCAGTGAGTGCCGAGTCAGTGAGTGCCGAGGTCGATTCCATCAGGGCCGAGCAGGATGTTCAGCGCGGTACGCTGGCGGGTGAGGTTCGGAACGAGCAGGGCCATGCGCTCCGGGGTGCGGCCGTGCAGATCCGGGAGCTGAACCTTTCGGTGGCCACAGACGACCGGGGCGACTTTCGCATGGCCCGGGTCCCGTCGGGGAGCCATGAGGTGCAGGTGAGCTACCTGGGGTACGCCACCCGCACCATCGAGGTGGATGTGGTGGCCGGAGAGGTTGTGCGCCTCGAGGTGGAGTTGGCCCAGGATGCCATCGCCCTTGACGGTATCACGGTGGAGGCCTCCGAGCGCTACACCCAGTTCGATGCCATGAACGAGCAGCGCACCGCTGAATCCATCCGCAACATCGTGTCGCGGGAGCAGATGGAGCGCTTCCCCGACAACCATGTGCCCGACGCCATTCGCCGGATCCCGGGCGTGGCCGTGTCGCTGGACCGGGGCGAGCCCTCGGGGATCTACGTGCGGGGGCTGAATCCCTCCATGACCACGGTGGAGATCGACGGGCAGCGGGTGCCTTCCACCAGCAACACAGGCCGAGCGCCCAGTCTGGGCGGGATCAACGCCGAGATGATCGAGTCCATGGAACTGGTGAAGGCGGTGACACCGGACATGGACGCCGACGCCACCGCCGGGGCCATCCGACTCCGCTCCCGGCGACCGGCGAGCCGTTCCATCCGGGGGAACTTCGGGACCGAGTACCAGGCCCTGACCAGTGAGCCGGGGGGGCGTGGGTCCATCAGCTTTGCCGACCGGATCGGGCAGACCAGCTTCGTCCTGGGAGCCAATTACTCGAACCAGGATCACACCAACGATGACGTCCAGTACACCTGGCGGATGGAGGATTTCGGAAACGGTCCGGAGCGGATCCTCAATCGGCTCCGGGTCTCGGTCTACCCCGAGCGACGTGTCCGCTACGGGTTGGATGGTCGGGTGGAGCACCGCTTCTCACCCCAGACCCTGGCCTTCTTTCGGGGAATGATGTCGTGGCACTCCCAGAGGGCTGAGCGTCACCGCTACCAGGTGGAGTTGCGTCGGGGGACATTCCTCTCGCCGACGGAGGCAGAGGGTGCACGGGCCGAGCGACAGGCACGGCACTACGAGCGGAACCGGAACATCTTCTCCTTCTCCACTGGCGCGGAACACGAGTTCTCCTGGGCCCGATTCGACGCCACCGCAGGTTTCTCCCGCTCCGAGAGGCACGAGCCCTACCGCGACTATCTGGCGTTTCGCCACGCAGATGGTGTCGACGCCCGCTTCATCCGGAATGATCCGCTTCTCCCCGAACTGGAGATGATGAACGGGACGAGTCTGGATCGCTTGGACGAATTCGGACTCCGGTACTTCGAGACCCGTCCCGACCTCATGCGGGATCGGGAGTTCACCTTCGACGCGAACCTGGAGATTCCCTACGAGATCGGAGACAATCCGGGCTTCTTCCGGTTCGGAACGAAGTGGGCCGACAAGGACCGGTTCCGGGACTATCCGCGGGTGCGCTTCGAGGATCTGGCCATGCCCTTCAACATGGGAGATCTCGGAGCGGAGAGCATCTACGGCCGGCCCCTCGCTGGAGGAAGGTACAACCTGGGCCCGATCCTCGACTGGAATCAGGCGGACGAATGGGTCGAGGCGAATCGGGGCAACATGGCCGCCCGGGCCAACCGGACCCATTCCTATGATACGGACGACTATGAGGCGGGCGAATCGGTCTTGGCGGGATACGGGATGACCAGCGTTCGGTTGGGTGACCTCCAGTTCATCGGGGGGGTGCGGGTGGAGCAGACGCGCCTGAGCTACCTGGGCAATCAGGTCGTCTACGACTCAGATGGGGATTACTCCGAGACGATCCTGGCCGAGGCGTCGCAGAGCTACATCGACCTCTTTCCGATGGTGAACTTCCGGTACCTGCTGGGCGAGGACACGAACGTGCGATTTGCCTGGTCGAACACCATCGTCCGACCCAGCTTCATCTCCATCGCCCCCTACGAGACCCGCAACCTCGACAGCGAGACCATCTCCCAGGGGAACCCGGAGCTTCCGCCGGCCCGCTCCATGAACTGGGATCTCACCATGGATCACTACTTCCAGTCTGTGGGCTTCCTCTCGGCGGGGGCGTTCCTCAAGACCATGCGGGATTTCGCCTTCACCTTCCGGGAGACGGTGGATGCTCCCGGGTCCGACATCGACGGCTTCGAGTTGCGACGGCCGGAGGCGGGGAATGCGGCCCGGGCGTACGGGCTCGAGGTGGCGTGGCAGCAGCAGATGAACTTCCTCCCCGGTGCCTGGAGTGGGCTCGGGCTGCTGGCCAACTACACCTGGACAGGGAGCACCACCGATTTCGACGATCCGGCGTATGATGAACGGAATCTGCCGCTGCCGCGTCAGGTGCCCCACATCGCCAACGTGGCGCTCTCCTACGATCGGGGAGGATTCTCCGGGAACGTCTCATGGAACTATCAGGGGACCCAGCTCCACAGCGTCCAGTCGGACGCGGACAACGACCGGTGGATCGATTCCCGGTACCAGATTGACCTGTCGGCAAGCCAGGCGCTGCCCTTCGGGGACGGCGCCCGGCTCTACGCGGAGGTGAACAACCTGACGGGGCAGGACCAGCTCCGGTACCGGGGCGACGTGATGTTCCCGGACCGGTACAACATCTACGGGACCCGGGTGCTGGCGGGGGTTCGTTGGGCGTTCTGATGCATTGATCTTGCCGACGTGCCGGCTTCCATGGGCCGGTGCGTGGGCGTCTTTGGAGGGCAGGGTCGGTGGGACCGCCGGGGTACGGTGGGTCCTGCCGGCCCCGTTCCTTTTCCGTGATCCCGGGATGGTGCGGTCACACCCCCTTCCCAGGTGCGGTGCACCCCTTCCCGGGTGCGGGCGCCCCCTTTACCGGAGGTCGCCGAAGCGGTAGACTTCTCGTCCTGCCTCGCAAGGGGTGGGAACAGATCGGGTCGCGTGCGAGTGGGAACCGCTGGCGGACATGCGCCGCTGGAGGAAAGTCC
>PWZC01000247.1 GCA_003567615.1 Gemmatimonadota bacterium
GGATCTCGGCGATGATGTTGTAGGTGGGGACCGTTCCCAGTTCCTCAACCTCGGCATTGATCCGTAGCCGGGGGCCCTGATCGTGCTCGGCCAGCCGATGGAGGAGGCCGTAGTCCTCGCATGAGACGTCGATGGAGACGGCCTCGTCGGTGGAGGCGGCGAACACTTTGTTCGTCCCCCACCCCTCGGACCAGCGCGAGGTGATGATCCCTACGGCTCCGGCCTGCTCCAGCCGTCGGTGGGGCTGGTCGCCCAGGAGGGAGAGGCGCTGGGTCCAGGATTGCTGGCGTCGGCTCCGTTCCGTACGAAGGTCCGTGTAGGTTTCCGGTCGAGCCAGACGCTCCGTGGCCTGGGGCTCCATGCAGGTGGGCTCGGCGTGAGAGGCCAGGACCATCTTCCCGGCCACCGTTCCAAGCCAGGCCTCCACCTCGGCTGCCGATCGGAATTCCGGGACCTTCACCACATCCCCTTCCACCGGCCCGTCGGTTCCGGGACTCCACGCCAGGATGTTGGCCTCCAGGGTCTGGCGACGGGGGCTCAGGAGATCCACATGGAGGAGACCGTGGTTCCACCCCCGCCACGTTCCGTAGTCCTCCCGGCGCACGTCGATCCCCAGCTCCCGATACTGGTCCGTGAGCCACTGGGCGGCCTGTTCCAGCCCGGTGGAGCCGGAGAGCCGGGGGCCGATGGAATCGATGAGGACCTGAGCCATGGGATAGGTCCGGGATCGCTCCATCCCCTCGGTCCACATGGCCCGGAGGACCGGGTCATCGGCCCGGAAGGTCTGGGCCTCGGCCTGGCCGGGGATCCCTGGAATCAGGACGAGGAGGGGGATGACCAGGAGGAGGAGTCGAGACGGGGGGAGGGCTCTGGGCATGGGTCTTCGGGTGGGAGGAAGGAAGAAAAGGGGCGCCTGGGGACTCAGCCGTCGAACACCTTCCGCTGCGCCTCGGCCTCTTCCTGGATCTTGCCGCACATCATGTCGCAGAGGGCGTTGACGCGCTCGTCGGAAAGACGATAGTGGACGTAGAGTCCCTCCTTGCGCCGGTCCACGAATCCGTTCTGGTGCAGAAGCTGCAGATGCTTGGAGACGTTGGCCGGATGGAGGCCCGTCTGTTCGGCCAGGTCGCCCACGGTGCTCTCGCCCCGCCGCAGGGTGTCCAGGATGCAGAGGCGGGCCGGCTCCGCGAGGGCCTTGAACCGGTCGGCCACCATCTCCAGGAGCTGGGGCGGCATGGGGTTGTCGCTGATGGCCATGATGCGTTCTCGCCCGGACGAGTGAGTCTCAACCCTACGGGTCCGGGGACGCCCCCCGGGGCCGACAGGTCGTCCGGAGCCCCGCCGCCACTGCAAAGATGACAGAGGTGGGGACCCGAGTCCAATGGGCGGGAGCGCGGAAGAGATGTCGAACCCGCTCCGTCCTCGAGCCAACGCCTGGCCCGCATCCACTTTTTCCCATCTCTGGTGTTATCTTAAACGGCTACGCATCGGACGCCGCTGAGCGCCCATGCCCTCGACCCCCCGTATCGCATACGCCCGCACTGCCCCATGGATATCCGAAACATCGCCATCATCGCCCACGTGGACCACGGTAAGACGACCCTGGTGGACAAAATGCTTCGTCAAGCCGGCGTCTTCCGGGACAACCAGGAGGTCCAGGAGCGGATCATGGACTCCAATCCCCTGGAGCGGGAGCGGGGCATCACCATCCTGTCCAAGAACACGGCGGTCCGCTGGCGCGATGTGAAGATCAACATCGTGGACACACCCGGTCACGCCGACTTCGGGGGCGAGGTGGAGCGTATTCTCCGCATGGTGGACGGTGTTCTGCTGCTGGTGGATGCGGTGGAGGGCCCCATGCCCCAGACCCGCTTCGTGACGCGGAAGGCGCTGGAACTGGGTCACATGCCGGTGGTGGTCATCAACAAGGTGGACCGGGACGCCAGTCGCCCCAAGGAGGTGTACGACGAGGTGCTGGAGCTCTTCATGGAGCTGGAGGCGTCGGATACCCAGCTCGATGCGCCCTTCCTCTACGCCTCGGGGCTGGACGGGTGGGCCGCCAACGAGCCCGGAGTGCGCGGGGATTCCCTGGCCCCTCTCTTCGAGGCCATCCTGGAGCACGTGCCGGCGCCCACGGCGGATCCGGAGGGTCGCTTCCAGATGTTGGTGTCCACCCTGGATCACTCCGCCTATGTGGGGCGGATCGCCATCGGCCGGGTCGAGCGGGGGCGCATCCGGAAGGGGGATCCGTTGACCCTCCTTCCCTTCGGTGAGCCGGGGCCCGTAGCTGAGGGAGAGGCCCGTCGGTCGCGGGTGACCAAGCTCTTCTCCTTCCAGGGGCTGGAGCGGGTCGAGGTGGAGGAGGCCTTGGCC
The DNA here is from genome assembly GCA_003567615.1 of Gemmatimonadota bacterium. Classification (GTDB taxonomy): domain Bacteria; phylum Gemmatimonadota; class Gemmatimonadetes; order Longimicrobiales; family Gaopeijiaceae; genus PWLA01. The sequence continues at coordinate 2,374 of PWZC01000247.1, forward strand.
GGCGATATCGTGGCCCTGGCGGGGATCGAGGAGGTGGACATCGGGCAGACCCTCACGGATCCGGAAGAGCGGGATCGGCTCCGGGGGATCCAGGTGGAAGAGCCCACCCTGTCCGTGGACTTCACCGTCAACAACTCCCCCTTCGCCGGGCAGGTGGGGAAGTTCGTCACCACCCGCCAGGTCCGCGAGCGTCTCATGAAGGAACTGGAGCGGAATGTGGCGCTCCGGGTCGAGGAGACGGACCAGACCGATACCTTTGCCGTCTCGGGGCGCGGGGAACTCCATCTCTCCATCCTCATGGAGACCATGCGCCGGGAAGGATTCGAATTCCAGGTTTCCCGCCCCCGGGTCATCGAGAAGACCGGTCCGGACGGCACGCGCCTGGAACCGTACGAGGAAGTGCTCATCGACGTGCCCGACGACATGGTGGGGACCGTCATGGAGCGGCTCGGGCCCCGGCGTGGCGAGATGCGGGATATGCGGGCCACAGGGACCGGAACTACCCGCCTCGTCTTCCGGATTCCGGCGCGAGGTCTTTTCGGTTACCGCTCCGAGTTCCTGACCGACACCCGTGGCGAAGGGATCCTGAACCACCACTTCCTGGAGTACGCCCCCCACGCCGGGCCCATCCAGGGCCGCAGGAAGGGCGTCATGGTGGCGGATCGGGAGACGGAGGCCCTGGCCTACGCTCTCTTCAACCTTCAGGACCGGGGAACCATGTTCGTGGCTCCGGGCACCCGGGTCTACACCGGGATGATCGTAGGGGAGCACGTGCGCCCCGGTGACCTGGATGTGAACGTGGGGAAGGGGAAGAAGCTCACGAACATGCGGGCTGCCGGATCCGACGACAACATCCGGCTGGAGCCCCCCCGGGCCCTCACCCTGGAGTTGGCGCTGGAGTTCATCGACGACGACGAACTCATCGAGGTGACCCCGGATGCCATCCGACTCCGGAAGAAGGAGCTGGATGCGAATCGCCGCAAGAAGGCCCAGAAGGCGCTGACCGCCTCGGGCTGACCGGCCGCCGCCCC
>PWZC01000115.1 GCA_003567615.1 Gemmatimonadota bacterium
AGCAGACCGGCACCGTGACCGGTCAGGTGCTGGACGCCCAGACCCAACGTCCCCTCACCGGTGCCCAGGTCTCCGTTTCCGGGACGGGCATCGGCTCCCTCTCCGGCACCGACGGCCGATTCACCCTGAGCAACGTCCCCGCCGGCGAGGCTACGGTGAGGGTCCAGTTCCTGGGGTACTCCACCGCCGAGGAGACGGTGAACGTCCCGGCCGGTCAGTCCGTGTCGGTGGATTTCGCCCTCCGCGTCTCGGCGCTGGCCCTGGACGAGTTGGTGGTCACCGGCGTGGGCCAGGCGACGCAGCGCCGGGAGCTGGCCACCTCGGTCTCCGTCATTGGCGCCGATGAGATTGCCGCCGCTCCAGTACAGACGCTGGATCAGCTTCTTCAGGGACGGGTGGCCGGTGCCACGGTGAGCGCTGTCTCGGCCCAGCCCGGTACGTCGTCCCAGATGAACTTCCGCGGCGTGTCCAGCGTCTTCGGTTCCCAGACGCCGGTCATCTATGTGGACGGGGTCCGCGTGGACAACTCCATGCTCACCTCCGCCGGGACCGGTGGCGAGAACAGCTCGGCGCTGGCCGAACTTCTCACCTCGGACATCGAGCGCATCGAGATCACCCGAGGCGGCGCTGCCAGCACCCTCTTCGGGTCCGACGCCGCCACCGGGGTCATCCAGATCTTCACCCGGCGGGGTGCGCCGGGGCCGGCCCGGATCACCGCTCGTGTCGATCAGGGTTTCGATACGCCGGAGCTGAAGTATCTGTTGGATGCCGCCTTCATCTATCCCGACCTGGTGGAGACGGGTGGGATTTCCCGGAGCTTCGTGGCCGATGAGTTCTTCAGCACCGGTCACAACCAGGCCTACTCCGTGAACGTGAGCGGAGGGTCGGACGACATCACCTACTCCATCAGCGGTCGCCTGGAGCAGGGCGATGGGATCCAGCCGCGGAACGATCACGAGGTCTTCAACCTCCGCGGTCGGGTCGAGGCGGAGATCACGAGCCGTATACGCGCCAACTTCACCGGCGGTTATACCCGGTCCAACTTCAACCGGATCTACAGCGGCACCGCCATCGCCGACCCCATCACGGCGCTGGAGGTGGGGGACGTCATGTTCTTCGCCGGGCTGGGACGGTCGCCGGAGAACTTTCGTCAGGCGTTCGACATCTTCCTCATGCCGGAGATCACCGAAGGGGTGAACCGCTTCCAGTTCAGCACGGGCCTCACCTTCGAGCAGTCGGAGTACTTCAGCGCCCGGGCCAGCGTGGGAATCGACAGCCGCAACAACGAGCAGCGTCAGTTCCACCCCATCGGCTTCACCGCCGGGGACGAGGAGGGGTCGCTTCAGCGATGGAACCGGGATTTCACCTCGGTGACGCTGGATGCCGCCGGGACGCTGGCGTGGCCGGTAGAGGGGAATGTGACATCCCGACTCACCGTGGGTGTTCAGGGGTTCCGCGACAATACCAGCATCGTGAGCGCTTTCGGCCGCGGCTTCGCCCTGCCCGGCTCCAAGGACTTTGGAGAGGCGGCCGACGTGACGGCGTCGGAAGGTCGATCCCAGGTGTTCACCGGAGGATTCTACATCGATGAGCAGATCGGCCTCTGGGACCGGGTCTTCGTGAACCTGGGCGTGCGTGTCGACGGTGGTACCAGCTTCGGCGACGACGTGGATTTCGAGGCCTATCCCAAGGCCGGCCTGGCCTGGGGTCTCGGGCGGGAGGACTTCTTCCGCTTCTCGCCCCTGGGCGGGATCTTCGACGAGCTGCAGCTCCGCGCCGCCTATGGGGAGACGGGGAAGTTCCCGCCCCCCTTCCTCCGGGACCGCACCTTCGATGCCCAGTCCTTCCGGGGTGAGAGCGCCCCGCGCTTCGACAATCCCGGGAACCCGGATCTCCGCCCCGAGGTCACAGCCACCTTCGAAGCGGGCTTCGAGGCCGGACTCTTCGACAACCGGCTCGGCCTCGACTTCACCTTCTTCGACGCCACCACCCGGGATGCCCTGTTCTTCGTTCCCGAGCAGCCTGCCACCGGTCAGGGGACCCAGATCCGGAATCTCGGCGAAATCAGCAACCGGGGCATCGAGTTGGACGTGAATTTCCTGGCCATGGCCCGACCCAACTTCCGCTGGAACCTGGGCGCCACCTTCGCCACAGTGGACAACGAGGTCACCGACATGGGAGGTGCCGCCGAGTTCAACGTGGAGGCGCAGAAGCGGGTGGCCGAGGGACGTCCGGTGGGCGCCTGGTACGTGACGACGCCCATCGACACCAGCGGCGACGGCCTCAACGACGGCTCCGAGCTCCAGTTCAGCGGAGGAAGCCCTCTTCCCACGCGCACCGGGAGCTTCTCCACCCGGGTGACGCTCTACGACCGCCTGCACCTCTCGGCCATGGCCGACTGGGCCACAGGCCACGAGGTGTTCGACTACGGGTCGGTCTGGGCCACCTTCAACGGGATCATCCGCCGGGAGATCATCGACTGCCCACCTCTGGATGCGGCTCCGGACTGCCAGCCCTCCTTCCAGTTCCCCATCCGCCACGACGCCCAGACCGGTGAACCCATCGGGCGTTACGGGCAGTCGGCGGCCCGCTCGGCCTTCCTCATGAGCGGCGATTGGCTGAAGCTCCGAGAGATCACCGCTCGCTACGACCTGTCGCCTGACTTTCTGGCACGCTTTGGGGTGAGCCGGGGCGGGGTGTTCGGGAGCGTCCGGAATGTGGCCATCTGGTCCGACAATCCCCTTATCGACCCTGAACTTGGGGGACTGGCCTCAGGGGGCCTCAGTCTGGGTGGCGAGAGTAGCATCACCATCTCGCCGCCTCGCTCCTTCCGCTTCGGGGTGGAGGTGACGTTCTGATGGCCACCCTCACGAAGGTTTCCGATGCGGACGTTCTGGTTAGCCCGAGCACGGGAGCGAAAATGACGACGGATGGAACCGTACGAAATGGGATGCCGCGGCCGGCCAAGGTCTGGGGCCGGGCGTCCGGGTTCTTGGCCGCTGCCGGTCTGGTCGTCCTTGCGGGATGTGACTTCCTGGATCCCACCGGTGTGGAGAACCCCCGGACCACGGCCGACGACCTGGCGGAGGCGGCTGAGCCGGTCCGAGCGCTCCTCCCCGGGCTGCGGGTGCAGTTCGCCCGGGCCGTGGGGTCGGTGGCTGTGATCGCGGAGGTGGCCAGCGACAACTACTCCGTTCACGGGACCGGGCTATCCACGGTCTGGGACGACCCCCGGACCGTTCAGCCCACGGACATGAACTCCACGGCCGGCGCCACCGGGATCTACTGGAATCTCCAGGAACTCCGGGCGCTGGCCGACTTCGTTCTGAACGACATCGCTCCCGGTGACGAGACGGCCGGAAACGACCTCCTGGCCGAGGTCCACTACTACCGGGGCATGG
>PWZC01000118.1 GCA_003567615.1 Gemmatimonadota bacterium
CCCCCGAGAGCCGAAAAGCCAGCGGTGCCGGACGGATCGGGGAAGCCCGGTACCCCTCCACCGCCGAAACGGCGTGGCGCCACAGCCAGGTGCAGGCGGTCCACCGCCCCGGCCTGCAGAAACGCTCCGGCTACCTGTCCCCCTCCCTCGCACAGGAGGGTGCGAATCCCCGTGGCGCGGAGAAAGTGGAGGGCCGGGGCCAGGGCGATGCGACCCTCCCGGCCTGGAACCACGGTGACTCTTACCCCCTGCTGCGTCATCTCATCCCGCCAGCGCTCTCCGGAGGCCGAAGTGGTGAGGAGATGGACAGGGCCTTCGGAGACGGTGGTCGGCAACCTGGCCCCGGGCGAGAGGCTTCCCCGCCCGTCCAGAACGACCCGCACAGGGGGCCTGCGCGGCCGCACCTCGCCCACCCGGACCGTCAGCAGAGGGTCATCGACGCGAGCGGTGCGAGCCCCGACCAGAACGGCGTCCATCCCAGCCCGAAGGCGGTGCACCACCCCGGCCACCTCCGGCCCGGTCACGGAGGTCCGCTCCCCGGCACCGGCTGCAATGCGTCCATCCAGGGAGATGGCCAGTTTGAGGCAGACCCAGGGTCGAGCCGGATCCCCATGGAAGAAGCCCGGGTTCTCCCGGCGGGCTTCATCGCCACTGAAGGCCGGCCCCTCCACCTCGATCCCGGCTCGGGCCAGCTCGGCCCCCCCGCCACCGGACGTGGCGCCGGGATCGGCCGCGCCGTAGACGACCCGCCGGATCCCGGCGGCCTCCAGGGCTCGGGTACACGGCGGCGTCTTTCCCTCATGGCGGCACGGCTCCAGGCTCACGTAGGCCGTCGCCCCCCGGGCCTCCTCGGGCCCGGCGGCGCGGAGGGCCTGCACCTCGGCGTGGGGCCCACCCCACTCCGCGTGCCAGCCTTCCCCCACCACCCGACCGTCCCGCACCAGGACGCACCCCACCATGGGGTTGGGATGCACCCGGCCCCACCCCCGCCGGCCCAACTCCACCGCCCGCGCCAGGTACCGACGATCTTCAGGAGAGAGAGGCACCGATGAAGCCGCTCAGTAGATGAGCCGGAAGGTGAGCGTGGCCTGCACCTGACCCTGATCCAGAGGGAAGACATCCAGGGGAAGGGAGGGATCGCGGAGGTCCCGCCCCGGCGACCAGGTCACCTCTCCCGCCACCTGGGTCACAAGCCAGGTGTAATTCAGCCCCGCAAAGAAGGACGGGCGGGTCCGGGTGAGGCCGTCGCGGCTCGCCTCACCCGTTTCCGGGGTACCCCCCGGGGTCGGGCGCCCCGCCTCGGCTCGGATACGGGCCCGACCTCCGACGCGGTCCACCCCTGCTCCGCCGGTAAAGCCCAGCGCCAGGAGATCCTTCCCCACCTCGAGGCGCGCCGAGGTGATACGGGGATTCAGAAGAATCTGCGGACCTCCATCGGGCATCTCACCGGAACGGATGGTGCCGACCCGGTGGTGCATGGCCGTGAGGGTGATGCCGGGAAGGGAGAAGGATTCCCGGACCAGTCCGATGCGTGCCCCCGCGCCCCACACAAAGGACGAGCGCGAGTGCTCCCCTGGCCCATCGGGCAGGCGTACCACCCGTAGCGTGGCCACCCCATCGACCGCCCCCACGCCACCCACCGTGGCCACAGGTCGAAAGCCCTCGAAGATCCCTACCGTGGCGGTGAGACGACCGGCGAGAAGGGCCGAATGGGTCTCGGCAAGCGAGCCCGGTGGTGCCGCCAGATCCACGTGGCGGACTCGGGCCACGTTGACCCCGGCATCCACGACGACCCGTGGAACACCGTCGATGCGGTGACCCACGGTGGAAGGACTCACCGGAAGGGCTCCGCCTGAGGCCGCCAGGAGGCCGATCCCTTCCAGGAGCGAGGCCCCGGCGAGTGCCGCTTCGGCGCAGGCCCCCGCCAACCAGACGCTCCCGTCTCCGGAGCATGATGCGGCGAGTCGTCCCGGTTCGGAGCGGTCCAAGGACCCCACCCCTGCTTGAGCGGCCAAGGCCGACGCCGAGGCGAGCGACGTGATCCACACGAGCCCCGCCACGGCGAGCCCTCGCCCTCGGGACCGCCAGGAAGACATCAGTCGATCTCCACCGACCCGGACCCGGTCACGTGCCCCAGGATCCAGGCTTTCTCTCCCCGGTCCCGGAGGCGATCCACCAGGCCATCCGCTTGGTCCGGCGCCACTGCGGCCACCATCCCCCCCCCCATGTTGAACACCCGGAACATCTCGTCCCGGGCGACACCGCCAAGCTTGGCCAGGACACGGAAGACCGCGGGGATCTCCCAGCTCTCCGTTCGGATGCTGGCCCCCAGACCTTCGGGGAGAACCCGGGGCAGATTCCCGGGAATCCCCCCGCCGGTGATGTGGGCCAGCGCTCGGATCGTGCCTTCCTCCACCTCCGGAGAAAGCGCCGGCAGGTAGCTCCGATGGACCCGGAGGAGCACCGAACCCACAGCGTCATCCATCTCCGGGAACGGGTCGTCAACCCCAAGCCCGGCCCGCTCGAAGATGATCCGGCGGGCCAGGGTGTAGCCATTGGTGTGGAGCCCCGACGAGCCCAGGCCCACCAGGACATCGCCCTCCTGGACACGGGACCCGTCAAGGACTCGGTCCCTCCCCACCAGCCCCACGATGAAACCCGCCAGATCATACTCACCGGCGGCGTAGAAGTCGGGCATCTGCGCCGTCTCACCTCCCAGAAGGGCGCAGCCGTTCTCCCGGCAGGCCCGGGCGACCCCGGAGACCACCGATTCCACGATCCCCTCCTCCATCTCCCCGGTGGCTAGATAGTCCAGGAAGAAGAGGGGCCGTGCTCCCTGTACCAGTATGTCATTGACGCAGTGATTCACCAGATCCTGGCCCACCGAGTCGTGGACGCCCGTCAGGAACGCCACCTTGAGCTTGGTCCCCACCCCGTCCGCCGACGAGACCAGCACCGGGCGATGCACATCGTCGGGAACGGCGTAGAGTCCACCGAAGCTCCCCATCCCCGAGAGGGTCCAGCGATCCCGGGTGGCCTCCACCAGGTCCCGGATCCCCTCCTTGGCCCGCTCCGCCCGCTCCAGGTCCACCCCGGCGGACCGGTAATCCATCCCCTCGTCACCGCCCGCCCCCTCGCCACCCTCCTCCTCCGGCGCACGCTCCATCCGCTCCGGAGCATGGATCCCCAGCACCGTCAGCGCCGACGCCAGAACGATTCGAACCGCCTGGGTCAGCGCCAGACGGGCACGGCGGAGCTCAGGGTCCGGGTGCAGGACCGCGAGCTCCGGGTTGCGGGTGGGATTGCCGGCGTGGTACCAGGCATTCACCTGTCCGGCGGTCTGCTCCAGGTAGTCGCAGACAAGATGGGGCGCCCGGG
>PWZC01000003.1 GCA_003567615.1 Gemmatimonadota bacterium
GGAGCCGGTGACAGGACGACTTGACGTTTTGGGTGTCATTTTTTCTTGACATCCATTCTCGTCAATTCTAACTTGCACTCGTCGACGGATTCGACGGGGATCGAGCATTCGCGTTGCTTCCGGCTTCTCCCAAGTCCAGCCAATGAGGTGGTCCATGCGTATCGTGCTCATCCATCCGAATTATCATTCCGGAGGTGCGGAGATCGCGGGTACGTGGCCGCCCTCATGGGTTCCCTACATTACGGGGGCGATCCGGGAGACCGGGGAGCACGACGTCGAGTTTATCGACGCCATGACGGACGAGATCGATGACGAGTCACTGGTACGGCGCCTGCAAGAGATGCCGACCCCCGACGTCATCATGGCCACGTCCATCACCCCGGCCATCTACAAGGCCCAGAACACGCTGAAGCTCGCCCGCAAGGTCCACACCGACGCCCTCCTGGTGCTGGGGGGGATCCACGGGAGCTTCATGTACCAGCAGGTATTTGGCGAGGCACCGTGGATCGATGTCATCGTCCGCGGGGAGGGCGAGCGCATCGTCCGGAACCTGGTCGACTCCCTGCAGAAGGGGACCTTCGAGGAGGACAAGCCCCACATCAAGGGGATCGCCTACCTGAAGGATGGGCAGGTGGTGGCCACGCCGGCCGAACCGCCCATCCAGGATCTGGATTCCCTCACCCCGGACTTCGACATCCTGGACTGGTCCAAGTACATGTACATCCCCATGAACTGCCGGGTGGCGGTTCCCAACTTCGCCCGGGGATGTCCCTTCACCTGTAGCTTCTGCTCCCAGTGGAAGTTCTGGCGGACCTACCGGACGCGGGACCCCAAGAAGTTCGTGGACGAGATCGAGTACCTCGTGAAGGAGAAGGATATCGGCTTCTTCATCCTGGCCGACGAAGAACCCACCATCAATCGGAAGAAGTTCGTCGCCCTCTGCGAGGAGCTGGTGGAGCGGGATCTGGGGGTGCTGTGGGGGATCAACACCCGGGTCACGGACATCCTCCGTGACGAGGAACTCCTTCCCCTCTACCGGAAGGCCGGACTCGTCCACGTCTCCCTGGGGACCGAAGCTGCCGCGCAGCTCAAGCTTGACCGGTTCAACAAGGAGATCAAGCTGGGTGAGAGCAAGAAGGCCATCCGCCTTCTCCGCGAACAGGGGATCGTCACCGAGGCCCAGTTCATCGTGGGGCTCGAAAACGAGACGCCGGAGACGCTGGAAGAGACATATGAGATGGCCCAGGACTGGAATCCGGACCTGGTGAACTGGAACTGCTACACCCCCTGGCCCTTCTCCGATCTCTTCGAGGAGCTCGAGGACAAGGTGGAGGTTCGGGACTTCTCCAAGTACAACTTCGTCACCCCCATCATCCAGCCCGATACCATGACGCGGGAAGAGGTGCTGGCAGGTGTTCTGAAGAACTACCGGCGCTTCTACACGAAGAAGTCCTTCACCGGCTACCTGTGGGACAAGGAGCCCTTCCGGCGGAAGTATCTGCGCGGGTGCCTGAAGGCCTTCCTGAAGAGCACCATGGAGCGGCGCTTCTACGATCTGGGCCGCATCAAGTACTGGGGCCAGAAGAAGGTGGACTGGGGCTTCGACGAGACCAAGATCCTCTCCAAGGACGAGCTCATCCGCCGGCGTCAGGCCAAGGACGAGGAGCCTCAGCAGATCCAGTTGGTCTACGGGCGTAAGAAGAAGCGGCGGCCCTCGACGGCGGAGATGCTGCCGTGTGGTGGCGGCCCGGCCACCGGAGTGGATCTGGAGGCCGACCTCGCGAAAGACCGGCAGGTCGAAGAGACGGCCGGCTCGGCATCGTGACGGCGCCTGTGGCTGAGGAGGGTGCACCGGCCCGCATCGGGCCCAATGCGGTCATCCGGACCGTCCAGGAGCTGGAGGGCATCCTGGGGCGTGCCGATACGGAGCGCATGCTTCGTCGGTTCGGGCTGGAGCACCTTCTCGACGTGGAGCCCGACGGGATGCGACCGGAAGAGGAGTTCCTGCATCTGGTGAAGGCGGTCACCGAGTCCCTCCCTCCGGAGACCGCTCGCGCCGTCCTCTTCTCGGCAGGGCGCAGCACCGGCTCCTATGTCCTGGAAAACCGGATCCCCGGAGTCTTCCGGAAGCTGGCGCCCGTCCTTCCCCGTACGGTGCGCCTCCGCCTCCTCCTCTCGGCGTTCCAGCGACATGCCTGGACCTTCGCCGGGAGTGGCCGCTTCGAGGTGGAGGCCGGGTCGCCGGCGCGGATGCGGTTGGAATTGGCACCCGAGGCGCGCCGACTCCCTTCACGCATTCCGCTCATCGCGTACTATACGGGATCCTTCGAGGTGCTTCTCCGGGCCATGGTGGACTCGGATCTGACGCTGGAGGGACCGCCGGAGCGTGACGGCGGACCGCCGGACCGGTTCGAGATGACCATCTATCCCGAAGGCCTTCCACAGCCCTGCTTCTTCCAGGAGCGCGGGCTTCGCCGTACTGGAGTTGATCATGGAGCCCATTGAAGCCGGACGACGCCTGACCTCCGAAGTGGTGGACCGGTACGCCCGTCCGGGCCCCCGGTACACGAGCTATCCGCCCATCCCCTTCTGGGATCCCGAGGTAGGCGAGACCCACTACCGGGAGGCGCTGGCCCGGGCCGGAGCGGCCAAGGATGAGCCGTTGGCCCTCTACGTCCACCTCCCCTTCTGCGCTGCCCGCTGCGCCTACTGCGGGTGCAACGCCACCGTCACGAACCGCCAGGATGTGGTGGATGCCTACCTGGACCGGGTGGTCCGGGAGATCGGCATGGTGGAGGAGTTGGTGGGACAGGGACGGGCCATCAGCCAACTCCATCTGGGCGGGGGGACACCCAACTTCCTCACCGAGGCCCAGATGGCCCGGCTATGGGAGACGCTGGACCGGACCTTCGACATGTCCGCCGCCAACGAGTGCTCCCTGGAGATCGACCCGCGCATCGCCACGCCGGAACAGGTGTCCTTCTACCGCAGTCTCGGCTTCGACCGCATCAGCCTCGGGGTGCAGGACGTGGACCCCAAGGTCCAGGAGGCCATCGGTCGGGTGCAGCCCGAATCCCTGACCCGGGAGATCTACGGGGCGGCCCGGAAGGCCGGTTTCCGGAGCGTGAATCTGGACCTGGTCTATGGACTCCCGTTCCAGACACCGGAGGTGTTCAACCGGACACTGGACGTGATGGTGGAGCTCCGACCGGACCGCCTGGCCTGCTTCTCCTACGCCCACCTCCCGCACCTGCGGCCGAACCAGAAGCAGGTGGACGCCTCGGGCCTTCCCGAGACGCCGTGGGAGAAGATGAAGCTCTTCCGTCTTTCGGTGGAGCGGCTCACCGAGGCGGGCTGGA